>NZ_CAUVXL010000060.1:7831-15236 GCF_963555915.1 Protofrankia sp. Cas4 | reverse complement strand
TACCGCCCCCGATCAGCGCCCCAGTCAACGCCCCGATACACACCGGACACAGACCCGACGGATCCGCGTCCACCGTCGGCCGATTACCCGCATAGCCATAGGTCTGGGCGAACCCCACACCCGGCTGCGCCGGATGGGCGTCCGGACCGGTGAACCGCCCCGCCGACGCGTCATAATCCCGGGCCCGTAGGTCATACAGGCCGGTGAGCGTGTCGAGGTACTGGCCGTGGAACCGCAGCGGATTGCCCGCATACCCCGCCCCGGTGACCGCGGCCGGCCCACCGAACGGATCCAGGCTCGCCGACCCGGTCAACCCCGCGCCGTCCGCGATGTCGGTGATGCTGCCGGTGCTGTCGGCCAGCAGCCACGACAGGGTCCCGCCGGGAGTGCCGTCCGCGACCGCGGTCCCCAGATCGGACTGCGGGTCGGCCCACCAGGTATGCGCGGTCGTCCCGTCCCCGGTGGTCTCACCGACCCGGACGGGCAGCGGCCCGCCGGTGTCCCACGTCCACATCGCATCCGTGGTCCCGTTGACCGTCCGACTGGTCCGATTGCCTTGTTCGTCGTAGCCGTAGCCGACGGTCCGGCCGTCCTCCAACGTGACCGACCGCAGGTTGGTGTCCAACCCGTAGGCGAACGACCGGGTCCCGCCCGGCCCGGTCGACGAGGCGAGGTTCCCGTTGCCGTCGTAGCTGTAGGACGCGACGGTCGCGGTGCCGACGGTGTCGGCGGTGGGCCGGTCATCGGCGTCATACGCCGAGGTCACCGTCTTGTCATCGGTGGTGTGCACCGTCACCGTCGAGGTGCGGTTCCCGTCGCCGTCATAGCCATAGCTCGTCGCCGGCGACGACGCCGTGCAGGTCGTCCCCGATGCCGGCCGGCAGATCCCGCTGACCTGACCGGCGGTGTCATAGGAGTAGACCGCCGACGTGCTGGTCGCCCCGCGGGCCGTGGTGACCGTGGTCGGGTTCCCCGCCGGACTCAACGTCACCGTCTGCGCGAGCAGAGTCGCCCCGCCGGCCGCGGTGTGGGTCAGCCCCGTCAACCGGCCGGCCGGATCATAGGTCCGGGTGCTCACCGGCCCGCCGGCCCGACTGGTCGAGGTCAGCTGCCCGGCCGCGTCATAGCCGTAACCGATCGTCGTGGTCGTCCCGCCGACGGTCAGACCGGTGCCGGTCAGCCGCGCATCAGCCCCCCAGGTGTAGGACTGGGCCCGCCCGCCGGGCAGGGTCCGCCCGGTCAGCCGGCCGTCGCCGTCCCAGGTGTAGCCGACCTGGACCGGCCCGCGGGTGATCCCGATGATCCGCCCGGCCGGGTCGTAGCTGACCGCCGCGGTCGACGTGCCATTACTGATCTGGGAGGGCCGCCCGGCCTGATCGTAGGCCCAGGTGATGTCCGGGCTGGTATCGCTGTAGTCAATTTTCGTCTGCCGGTCGAGGGTGTCGTAGCTGTAGGTGGCGCTACCCGCCGGGGCGGTGACGGTGTTGACGTGGCCGTCGGGGGTGTAGGTGTAGCCCGTGACCCGGCCCGTCGGTGTGGTCGCGGTCGCGACCCGGCTGGCCTTGTCGTAGGTGTAGGTGTAGGCCTTCCCCGTCGGGGTCGTCAGCGTCTTGAGTTGACCGGCCTTGTCGTAGGTGTACTGGGTAACCGCGCCGGTCGGGCTGGTGACCTTGTTGACGTTCCCGACGGAGTCGTGACCGTAGACCGTGACGCGGCTCTCCGGATCGATAACCTTCGTGACCTGGTTCGCGGCGTCGTACAGAGTCGACGTCGCATGGGCGAGCGGATCGGTGACCTTGGTGCGGTTCCCGGCCACGTCATAGGCGAACGTGGTCGTGAACGTCGCCGGGGTCGCCCCCGCCGCGTTCCCCCGCGGATCGACCACCGTTTTCGTGTTGCCGTCCGCGTCGTAGGTGTACGTCGTCGCGGCACCGCCGCCGGTCTGGGACCGCAGCAGCTGCCCGGCCCGGTCGTAGGTGGAGGTGACGCTCACCCCGCCGCCGGTGCGGGTCTTGGGCCGGCCAACCTCGTCGTAGCCGGTGGTGGTCGCCGCCCCGGTGGGGTCGGTGACGGCGGTGACCCGCCCGGCCCGGTCGTAGGAGGTGTGGGTCACCGCACCGGTCGGGTCGGTCACCGCCACCGCCAGCCCCGCCGCGTCATAGCTCGTCGTGGTCGCCAGGTAACGGTCAGGCTTGGTGGGGTCGACGGTGCGGGTCTGGGTGAGCCGTCCCGCCGCGTCGTAGGTGTAGAGCGTCGTGGCGCGGCGCCGGGTCTCCGCGTCGACCCCGGCGACGTTCCCCGCCGGCGCGGTGCGGCTCGCCAGCTGCCCGGCCAGGTCGTACACCGACGTGGTGATCGCACCGTCGGGGGCGGTCAGGGTGACCTCCCGGCCCGCCGGGTCGTAGGCGTGGCGCGTCACCCGGGCGTACGGATCGGCCTCGGTGAGCCGGTTCCCGGTGCCGTCATAGGTGTAGGTGGTCACCCCGGCGTTCGGAGCGGTCACCGTCAACACCCGGCCGAGGGCGTCGTAGGTGTAGGCCGTCTGGTGCCCCAGCGGGTCCGTGCTGGTCAGGACGTTCCCGACCGCGTCGTAGGTGTAGGTCGTGGTGAACGTCGCCGGCGTCCCACCGGCGACGGTGCCACGCGGGTCGGTCTCGCTGAGCCGGTGGTGCGACGCGTCGTAGGTGTAGGTCGTGACGGCGCCGCTCGGCGCGGCCTGCGCAACCAGGTCACCGACCGTGTTGTAGGTGTTCGTCGTTGTGCGGCCCAACGGGTCGGTGCTCGTCGCGACCTGACCCCGCCCGGTGTAAGTCAGCGTCGTGACACCACCGTCGGGGGCGGTCGTCGTCACCAGCCGACCCTGACCGTCGTAGGTGGAGGAGGTCACCTTCCCGACCGGGTCGGTGTAGCTCGTCACATGGTTGGCGGCGTCGTAGGTCCACCGCTCCTCCGGTGGGCTCGGATCGTCGACCGCACCCGGCAACGTCCGGCGCACCAGATTGCCATGGGCGTCGTACTCGCTGTGACGCAGCTGCTGACCGGTGCTGTTCTCTTCCGTCGGCTGATTCGCCGCGTCGTAGTAGACGTCGTCCGCCCGGCCGTTCGCATCCACCTGGGAAGCCAGCACGTTGCCGGCATAGACGTCGGCGTGCACAACCCCGGCCGGGTCGGTGACGGTCGCGGTCTGGCTCGCCTGGTCCCAGGCGAACGTGGTGACCCCGCCCGCCGCGTCGGTCTGGCCGGTGACCCGCCCGGTCGCCGGGTCGTACGTCGTGCCCGCCGTCGTCGTCCCGGTCGGGTCGACAATCCCGCCCAGATGGCCGGTGGCCGTGTCGTAGGTGTAGGTCGTGGTCTTACCGTCCACCCCGACGACCGAGGTCAACCGGGCGGTGGAACCCGCGGCGGTGTAGCCGTAACCCACACTGTGACCATCAGAACCGGTCACCCCGGTGATGCGGCCGGTCGCCGCACCGCTGGTCCCCCACGCCACCGTGACCGTCTGACCGACGGTGTCGGTGAGCGTACTCAGTGTCCCGCCGGCGTACGCCAGCGTGACCCCACGGCCCTGCTCGTCGACCGAAGCGACCAGACGGCCGGTGCCATCGAACCGCAGTTCCTCGTTGGCGTGATTACGCACCGTCCAGCCACCGCCGGACCGGGTGGTCATCGTCGCGGTGACCCCCGGATCGTCCGCGGTGTAACTGCCGTCGCCGTGCCGGGTGAACTGGCTCTGGCCCCCGGTACCCTCCCGGAAAATCGGGGTCGACCCGTCACCGGGAATGATCGAGGCGTTGAACCCGAACGTCCACCCCACCCCATAGGGGCCGTCGGTGGCGTCCAGACTGTTGTAGGTCCGCCCCCAGTCCAGACCGGGGCCGACGCCGGGCAGCGTCAAATCCTGGAAGGTCTCCATCAGACTGCCGGTCGCGGTGTTCACCGGATCCGCCGCGAGCCTGGTGTTGACCATGCCGCGGCCGTCCCAGCAGGAACATCCCCAGGTACGGCGCAGCGGCTGCGGATGCGGACCGCCGTAGCCCGCGAGCGTCACCGTCCGCAGGAACAACGACCGACCCGCGTCGGTCCCCGACGCGACCAGCCCATGACCGCCGGTATAGTCCCGGGTTTCGTTGTGCGCCCAGTCACTGATCGGGGTGCCACCGACATCGAGGGGATGGAAACTCCCCGCATCGTCGATGCCGAGCCGGTAGATACGATGCCGGTCGCTGTACGGCGCGAAGTCGGTGTACGGGGTGGACCCGTTCGTCAGCTGTTTCCGGAGATGATTGTCGAAGAACACGTTGTTCGGACCCGACGAACCCGACCATTTGACGGCCTTCTGCCCGGCCGCCCACCAGATCGGATACCAGTCCGAATCGTCCGGCAGCGACCCGCCCTCATCACCGCAGTTCGTCGAACAATTCGCCGACCGATGCGCATACGGCACCGAGACCTCGTTGAGCTCGAACAGATTGTTCCGTTCATAACCGCCATGCAGATTGAGATCAGAATCGAAACTGTTACCGATCGCGACGTTCCCCGACGCACTCCACTGGAACGTGAAGTGCCGCAGATTACGCGTCGTGTTCCCGGCGTAGACCGAATCCCACACTCGGGAACCCCGCAGATAGCCGTTACCGCCCTTACCCTTGTTCCACGCACCGTCGAACTGATTGTCGATGATACTGAGGTTCGCCGCGGCCTCGGTCGCGATCGGATGCGAGCCCGTCATGTCGCTACGGACACCGGTGACCCAGCTGTTCGCCGCCCACTTGAACACGATCCCGTGCATCGCACCGGCCGGGTCCATGTTGCCGTAATTGTCCTTCGCCTTCGCCGCGTCCAAACCCGGCTCGTCCTGAGTGAACGACAGATTCTCGATACCCACCCCGAGCACGGGGTCGACCAGCGGATCGACGACCGAGTCGAAAACCTGCCCGTTGATGGGATCGGACCCGTCCGACACCGACGTGACCGGAACGTCGTACTCCAGCGGCTTGTCCAGCGTAATCGTCTTTCCGAGCGGGTCACCGGCGGTAACCAGGAAAATCTGCTGGCGCATGTGCAGGTTCTGCAGATCGAACGTCGTCGGCAGCGCCTTCATCGCGTTGTAGAAGTTCAGGCTGTTCGCGGCCATCACGTTCACCAGGCCGCCGACCTTCAGATTGTCGAAGGCGGCGTCGGCGGCCAGATACACCACCGTGTCGCCCTTACGGCCCGCGAACCCGGCGTCACCGGGCTTGCCCCGCAGCTTGAGCCCACTCACCCAGTGGTCGTTGACGGTGCCCTCGTAGAGGTCCTTACGATTCGCCGGCGCCGCGGTGTACTCCGCCGCGTACTTCGCGGCGACCGCCCGGCTCTGCACCCGGAACAGCCCACGGCCCGGCCACAACCAGCCGCCGTTCGCGGACCCGTTGCCCATCGCGTCGACGTCCCACCGCGTCCCATCCGAGGTGATCGTGTCATACCGGGTGGTGCCGTCGGGCTTGTAGACCAGATGGGTACCGGCCTGCGGATCCGACCCCGCACCGCGGACGATCAGATAGTCGGCGTCCAGATGAATCTCATGCGAGATGTTCAACGTGCCGGCGGGCAGTTCCAGCAGGCTTTCCTGCGTGTACGAACCCGACGCCGAACAATTCGCCTTGATCGAATCGATCGCCGCCTGAATACCGGCCGTGTCGTCCTGACCGTCGTTGGGAACCACCCCGTAGGTGCCGGTCAGAACGCCGGCCGTCAGACGGCACGCCGATTCCGATCGGACGTTGGCATTCCCCGGCAGCACCGACCCGCCACCGAAACCCGCCTTCGACCAGTCATACACCCCGGGCACCGGACCCCGCCGATTATCCGCCGTCACCCACAGGTCACGCAACGCCGGCGCCGGCTCCTCATACACCGTCTTCGGTGGCGTCCAGTTCGGGTCCACCACCGTGAAGTTCGCCACCACGAACTTCGTCGTCGACGCGTCCACATTCCACCGCGCCTTGAGTTTGTGCACCCCCTGCGAGATCGACGCCGGGATCGTCCACTGATACGGCGACGCCGGATCCTTACCCGCATACGCATCATCGACCAGCCAGGTCACCTCACCGGTAACCGTCGAATCCGCCCCCACATCCGCGGTGAACGGTGCCGGCAGCGACGCACCGTCGAGCGCCACACCATTCACTTCCAGGAAGGGATCCGCCACCGCCCGGGCGACCGTCGGCATACCCGCCGCCATAACAACCGTCACGATCAGGCCTGCGACGACACGGAGGAGCCCCGCCCGCGTCCGGAGCCGAAGCCACCGGCGCGGCCCGACAGCAAACGGCCGCACCGCCGAGGCGAATACAGAACCCAGCGATCCCGGAATGCGGGCCATGACGTTTCCTCACTGAAGACAAGAACCTGCACGGACCCACGCTTGACGGACCGCACCGGACAACAGCGCAGCCCGACAAGACAACACGGGGTGACCTGCACGCTCAGATGAACACGCAGCACACAGCACCAACACAAACGGAACGCAGAAGACCCATCAGCACGGGGGCGCTCGTGCGCCCACCCTTAAGATCAGAAAACAGCCAGGCCGCTACCCGGACACGAGATCAGCACCTATGTCCAGTACGTATGGATTCACGTTGCGGAGCATTGCACACGAACCGTCGCAAAGTCGAGCCGTTCAGCATCCGCCGCGCCTATGGTTCATCCGTTGTTACCGGCGTGGGTTGCGAGAGCCCTCAATGATCCTTACGGGCGTGGGTGAGCACTACGCTGCCGAGGCCGTCCGGGCTGCACCGGTCCGACATCGCCACGACGGGCGAGAGCAGCGCAGCCGCGTTCCAGCCGAGACGGCCGCCGCTGGCCGACAGCGTCAGGTACAGCCGTTCGGCCAGCGGCGACCGGAACAGGTAGGTCTGGCGAACCACGGACAGGCCGCGGCCATCCAGCAGTTCCGCCAGCTGATCGCCCGTGTAGGTACGTTTCACCTGATATCTCTCCCGATGGCGGGCAGACAGCCGCGGCCAGCGGTGCGCCCGGGTCAACGCGTCGGCGGACAGGACGAGATCTCCACCCGCCTTGAGGACCCGCGCCATCTCGGTGAGCGCACCCGGGCCGTCGTCGAAGTGCTCGATCGCGCAGACCGACATCACCACGTCGAACGAGCCGTCGGCGAACGGCAGCGTGAGGGCGTCCCCCTCGATGAGGGCGGGACGCCCGCGCAATCTGCGACCGAAATCCAGTTTGCCCCGGGCAAGATCGACACAAACGGCCCGAGCTCCGCGCCGGACGGCCCGACCAGCCCAGTAGCCATCGCCACCAGCGACGTCCAGGACGGTACGCCCGGTGAGCTCACCCGCCCACTCCAGCAACGTGCCCGCTTCACGGCGACGAATCACATGCACCTGGTGACCGACATAGG
>NZ_CAUVXL010000060.1:0-7424 GCF_963555915.1 Protofrankia sp. Cas4 | reverse complement strand
CCACAGCCTGGTCACGTAGCGAACTCGCAGACCACCCCGAGGACGGCATTCCCGGCGAAGGCACCCCTGGCACGAGCCACAGTCTGCCCGCCGGCAGCCGACTGGACATCCCGAGCCGACAGCACTACACGCAGCATCGACCACGGTACAAAAAGCAACACAAGGCACTTTCAAGCATATACGGAGAGTGCTCTAACGGGCGCCCGTAGCACCCATGACCACATCCAGGTAGCGAGCCCACGCCGCATCCGCGTCCGGGGGGACAACCCTTGCCCGCAAGGCCTTGAGCACTCCCGGCTCGTAGAGCCGCCGCAGTGTCCCGGCCAACGACACCGAGTCGCCGGGTGCGGCAAGAAGCCCGTCCACGCCATCACGTACGGTCTCGGCCAATCCGCCGACCCGGGTCGCCACCACCGGCAGACCGTGCAGGTGGGCAAGGTCGACGTTCTGGGTCGCCGTCCCCGCCCGGTACGGCAGAACGAGCGCATCCGCGGTCGCGAACAACGCCGGCACATCGGTCACCGACACATATCCGGGACGCAGCTCCACCCGCGCGGTCAGGCCGAGCTCGGCGACGAGCTCGCGGGTGCGCTCGACACCACCCCAGAACTCCCCGGCGACAGTCAGGCACACATCGGGCGGCCCGGCCGCCAATGCCCGCAGCAGGACATCCAGACCTTTGTACGGTCGGATCAGCCCGAAGAACAACAGCCTGCGCCGGGTGCGATCCCCGTCTCCTGCTCGGTCTCCTGCGCCATCCCCATCGGGGGACGGTCGAATGTCACCATCCGCGGTATCCATCTCACGCCACGTCCGCAGATGCGGCGCCATCACAGCGACCGCCACCGGCCGATCCGTCAGCGCACGGGCCTGTTCAGCCTCGGCCGACGTGTGTACGACGACTCCCGACACCCGCCGCAGCACGGCCCGGATCAGCGGTTCATCGCCGGCGCGCCGCTCATGCGGCAACACGTTGTGGCACAGGGCGAGGACGGCAGGCCCACCAGCCCGAGGCCCACCAGCCGGTCGGAGGCCGGCGAGGATACCCAGATGGGCCGGCGCCTGGATCGGGGTCACCACCACGATGATCACCGCATCGGCGCTGTGGTACAGCCGCCGGCCAAGCCGTACCCACGAATCCGGGCGGCACCACGACAGCGGATACGCCGTGGCCGCGAAGGGCTCTGTCTCGGGGTGACTCACGCGCTGGCGACCCGGGTAGAGCCGGGCCGGATACTGCCGCGACCATGACTCTATCCGCACACTGTGGCCACGCCCTGCGAGCCGGTGTGCCAACTCCGTCGTGTGCTGGGCGACACCTCCCTTGTACGGGTGGGTCGGACCGACGATCGCAATACGCGCCCAGGACGTTCGGGCCGTCGACATCTCAGGTGCCACTGCGGGAACGGACTATCAGGTCGCCGATCAGGGCCAGTACCACGATCTGGAAACCGACCAGGATCGCCAGCAGAGTGGACGTGGTGACCCGCAGGTCGTACCGGATGAGATCCACGGCGAGCTTCACGAAACCCAACCCCATGATCCACAAAGCGATCGGCATCAGCACCCTGATCGGGTCGAAGTACATGACCATCCGCAGCACCTGCAGGATGTAGCGGCGCGCGTCCCGAAACGGATGGAACTTGCTCGTACCCGACCGCTTCGCGTAGTGGATCGGAATGTAGTCCACGGGGTGCTGATTCGACAGGAATGCCATCGTAATCGTGGTGACGCAGGAGAATCCAGGCGGTAGCAGCCGCAGATACGGCAGGGACACGTCTCGCCGAAATGCCCGTAGACCCGAGTTCAGATCGGGAATCTTCATGCCGGTCAGGCGCTGCGCAATCATCCGGATGAACCACTTGGCCGGCACCCGTGCCCATTTGTGCGTTCCCTCCTCCGTGATACGCGCACCCACAACCTGATCAACGTCGGGGTTGGCATCGAGATGGCGGACGAACTCCGGGATCCGGTCATTCGGATAGGTCATGTCCGCGTCGGTCCAGACCACGATCGTCCCGCGGGCATCCTGCGTGCCGATGCGGCGAGCGGTGCCCGAGCCGCCGTTGCGGCGGAACGAAATCAGCCGCATCCGCGGGAACCGGTGCATCACACCACGCAGCAGGGCGGCAGTGTTGTCGGTCGACTTGTCGTCGATTACCAGCAGTTCGTAACTGTAGCCGCTGGCATCCATGGCGGCACTGATCCGCTCCAACTCGCGGACCACATGATCCTGCTCGTTATAGCACGGAAGCACGATAGTCACGTATGGCGCGGCAGTTACGTACGGCTCGGCAGTTATCTCCGCTGTCGGCCCGACCCCGGATCGCTGTCGGTTCAGGGTGGGCGTGCCCGCCGTTGCGATGCTCGAAATCGAGATGTCCGCGGTCGGAGCGTCTGCGGTCGGAGCGTCTGCGGTCGGGGTACTCGCGGTCGGTGTACTCGGAACCGGTGTACTCGGACCGACCGATGCACGGACAACACTGCCACTCACGTCGACGCTGCTCCTGATAGTCAGCCGGAACGCACGGGTTCACCGGTACCGCTGGAGTGCTGGAGTGCTGGACTGCTCACGGATCGGTCGAAGTGAATGATCGTCTCCTCCCCCGCATGCGCCTGGATCCCAGAGTTGCACGGCAGGTCCAAACGCCGGGGATGGAGGCCCCTTCGCGGGTACAACACGACCATGATCGCGTCGTCTCCGACCGGTTAGGCTCATCAACCATGGATGGACTCAGCGATCGTCTCGGCCGTCATGTCAGAACGCTTGACCGGCAGTTCGTCCACGACCTTCGGGAATACGCCCGAAACGTCAGGACGCTGCGCGCGGGGCGGGAGGCGTCCGCACGCTCCTTCGCGGCGGGGTTGCGCTACCCGATCGCGCACGGGCAGCCGATCTGGATCGGATCGCCGACCGTCATCGAAGGGCACGAACGCATCGAGTTCGCCGACGGCGCGGCCCTGCGGATCGGCCTCGGCCCGTTCGGGATCTCGACCCACCGGGACACCTCCGTGCTGCGGATCCATCCCGAAGGACGACTGCGGTGCGAGGGGGTCGTGTCGGTGCAGCGCGGGGCACGCATCGTGGTGGACTCCGGCCTGCTGCAGCTCGGCCACAACGTCAACATCAACGGCTTCGCGAAGATTCTCGTGCGGGAACGCGTGAGTATCGGAGCGGGCTGCACCATCTCCTGGGACACCCAGATCCTCGACAACGACTTCCACCCCATGACGGTGGACGGGGTGGAGCAGCCGATGAGCGCCCCGGTGATCCTGGAGGATCGCGCCTGGATCGGCACCCGGGCGATCGTCCTGAAGGGAGTGACGATCGGCGAGGGCGCCGTGGTCGCCGCGGGCGCAGTGGTGACCCGCGACGTCCCACCGAAGACAATCGTCGCGGGCTCGCCAGCCAAGATTGTCGGCCAGGTCGACTCCTGGCGGTAGCTCGGCAGAAGCCGCCGGCAGCATCACGGGAGAGAGCGACACATCCCGAGGCTATCACCGATAGTAGCTTTTCACGTACTTAGAGTTGTTACACTGCCCGACGTCGATCAAGTGCGAACGAATCGGGGCCGACATGACCGTCGTGGGCGTTCGGGATGGGGGCGTCCGGGATGCGGGCGTCCAGGATGCGGGCGTCCAGGATGCGGAGGCGTTCGGATCCCGGCCGACTCATGCCGCCGCCGCCGGACGGTTCGGTCCGCTGGAACTGGTGCGTCGAACCCCGGCGCACATCTGGTTGGTCACCGGGCTTTTCAGCCTCCTGCTCGCGTGCTGGTCGGTACTGGTGCCTCAGTATCACGCACCGGACGAACCGAACCACGTCGACGCGATCATGCGACTCGTCCAGGGCGACGGCTGGCCGCGTCCGGGCAACGCCTTCGTGACGGCCGACGGAGTCGGAGCCATCGCGGTGTCACCGTTCGGCAGCCCCGCGGATCCCTACGACCTGACGGTCGACCCGGTCCCCGAGCGGGACGCGGTAGCGCGGTCAGCGCGACCCGCCTGGGACAGACTTGCCAACCCCGGGCAGCCGCCAGGCTCCATCCAGCAGCTCGTCCAACATCCACCGTTGTACTACTGGGTGAACGCCACCATCCTCGCCGCGTTCCCGGGCGGCGGGGACACCCTGCGCTGGGACGTGACCATCGGCCTGCTTCGGATGATCAGCGTGGCGATGGTGGCACCGCTGCCGCTGCTCGCGTATGCGGCCACCCGCCGGCTGCACCCGTCCCCTCTCGCCGCGACGGTCGCAGCACTGACGCCCTTCGCCGTTCCACAACTGGTCCACATCGGCTCCAGCGTCAACAACGACAACCTGCTGGTCCTGTTGGGCGCGCTGGTCACGGTGGCGGTCGCCCACATCCTGACCGGGGACACCTCGGCGCGGACAGCGGGGTGGACCGGCCTGCTGACCGGACTGGCGCTGCTCACGAAGTCCTTCGCGGTTGTGCTGGTGGCCATGGTCGGTGCCGCGTATGTGATCAGCTGGCTACGCGGAGCGCGCCCGTCCAGGTCGTCGATCGCACTGTGCAGTTTCATGATCATTGGCGCCGGCGGCTGGTGGTGGCTGGTCAACATCATCAGATGGGGCGCGTTCCAACCGCGTACACCGGGCTTTCCACCCGGCCGGTACGTCGGATCGGACTGGACCGTCTACTGGAGCTGGATGTCGCAGGGCTTGCTGGGTCGCTGGTGGGGTTCGATCGGATGGTACGAGGTCGATCTGCCGTTGCCGCTGGTGCTCGCAGCCTCGGGTGTCGTCGCCGGGCTGGCCGCCTGCGCCGTGATCCGCACTGCCGGCCGGAGGAACCGGACGAACCTGGTGTTCATGCTGTGGCCGACCAGCGCCCTGCTGGTCGTCGTCGCGGTCGGGGCAGCCATGCACGTGGCGGACACCGGGCACATCACCGGAGTCTCCGGTCGATACCTGTTCACCGGCTTCACCGGGATAGCCGTGCTGGTCGGCACCGGGACGGCCACACTGCGACCCCGCTTTGCCCGGTGGATGCCGCTCGCGCTCCTGACCGCCGCAGTCGGCATGCAAGCGGAGTCGATCAGCGAGGTCGTCACCTACTTCTGGCGCCCGCCCGCGGGTGGCGTCACCGAAGCCTGGCATGCCATGACCGCCTGGTCGCCGTGGCCGACGGTCGTTGTGGAGGTCGTCTTCGTATCCACTGTCGTCCTCACCGTCGTGACCGCGGTGGCGGTGACACGCGCTTGGCGGGAACCGACGGGCGGACGCACCGCCCGCGCGGCAACACCCGCCGTGGCGGGAGCAACGTGCGCCGAGCTGGACACGGTGCCCGCCGAGCTGGACACGGTGCCCGCCGGGCGCGACACGGTGCCCGCCGAGCTGGACACAGTGCCGGCCGGGCGGGCGCAGAGATCCCCGGCCACGATCGAAGTGATCGACACCCGCCGGCTCGACGCGTCCGTTCGGCACCGCCAGGGTCCCGACCTACCACCGGTCGTGTCGTTGTCAGGGAATGTCACACTGCTTGGGCAACCAGGGAAACCAGGTGGCCGGTGGCCGCTCCCGCCGCGCACTGTCCGGCCACCGGATGAAGACGCCTCCTGACGAGAACACAGCCTGACGAGGACGCCGCCTGGCGGGCGGAGCAGACCCGGGACGCGACCGCGTACGCTGCGCACAGAAACGCTCTAGGAGGCTGGTCTCCCTGCCGCCCTCGCCATCCGGCGCGTCCGCGACACCCCCCGCGGCGCTGGCTCCCTCCGACCCTGCGAGCCTAGGTCGCTACGTGCTGCTCGGTCGTCTCGGCGAGGGCGGCATGGGCACGGTTTACCTGGGCCGCGCCCCGGATGACCGATTGGTCGCGGTCAAGGTGATCCGCGCCGAGCTCGCCCGCGTCCCGGAGTTCCGCGCCCGGTTCCGCCGAGAGGCCGCCGTCGCCCAACGGGTCGCCCGGTTCTGCACCGCCGAGGTTCTCGACGTGGTCGACCCCGCCGACGGCGCGCCGTACCTGGTCACCGAGTACATCGACGGCCCCACGCTGACGCAGGCCGTAGCCCGCGGCGGTCCACTGACCTCAGCCGATCTCGAACGGGTCGCGGTCAGTGTCGCCGCCGCCCTCACCGCCATCCACGCGGCCGGTCTGATCCACCGCGACCTGAAGCCGTCCAACGTCCTGCTCTCGCCGTTGGGGCCACGGGTCATCGACTTCGGTATCGCCCGCGCCGTGGATGCCGAAACAATCATCAGCAAAGACATGCACGTGGTCGGAACGCCCGCGTTCATGGCGCCGGAACAGGCCATCGGGGACCCGGTCACCGCGGCCGCCGACATCTTCTCCTGGGGCGGGCTCGTCACCTTCGCGGGAACGGGTTCGTACCCGTTCGGGGAAGGCCCGACGCACGCCCAGCTCTACCGGGTCGTCCACCATGAGCCGAACCTGGACGGCCTGCCGGACATGCTGCGCGACGTGGTCGAAGCGGCGATGCACAAGGCGCCGAACGCGCGGCCCAGTGCCCAGGAGCTGCTGATTCGCCTGGTCAACCTGGGCACGACCACCAAGCCCGACCCCGAGGTCACCCAGCTCGTGCGGACCGCCTCGGCATCCCTGCTGCCACTGCAGATGACGCCCCCCGACAACGGCACATCCCAGACACAGGCAGCACAGGCAGCACCGGCAGCTGTCTCACCGACGAGGCACGCCGGCGACCGGATCGCAGTCGACCAGACCGACCCGGGCAGCCACCGGCGCCGGCCTCGGCTCCCGTGGCGCAGCCCACTCGGCCGGGTGGCGACGGTGCTCTGCGGCGCCGTCGCTCTGGTGGTCGCCACCGTCATAGCGATCATGGCAATGCGCCCCGCCAACGGGTCGGGGACCGATGTCCGGGGGTGGGCCGAGGTCGCACGCACGGTCGCGGCGGATGCCGACGCGACCCGAGGCGTCAACGCCACCCTGGCCGCCCGGCTCAGCCTCGCGGCCTACCGGATCTCGCCCAGTCCGCAAACGCGGGCGAGCCTGATCACGTCGTTCGCGGGACGTTACGCCACACCACTGACCGGTCACACCCTGTCCATCCTCGGTGGAGCGTTCAGCCCCGACGGCAATCTGTTCGCCACCGCGAGCGCGGACCGGACCGTCGAGCTCTGGGACGTCACCAGACCGGCCCAACCGACCCTGCTCGCGACCCTGACCGGGCACACGGACTGGGTCCTTGCGGTCGCGTTCAGCCCGGACGGCCGGACCCTGGCGACCGGCGGTAACGACGGCACCGCGCGGCTGTGGGACATCACCGATCCGCACAAGCCGGTGACCCGCGCAACCCTGACCGGACACAACGCGCATGTCCGGGACGTCGCGTTCAGCCCGAACGGGCGCCTGCTCGCGACCGCCGGGGACGACAACACCGCCCGGCTCTGGGACGTGACCGACCAAGCCAGGCCGCGCCAGCTC
>NZ_CAUVXL010000059.1:4889-5337 GCF_963555915.1 Protofrankia sp. Cas4 | reverse complement strand
CCCTACTCGCTACACCCGACGGACTGATCGTTCTGTCTCAACCAAGCTTGGCAGAGAGGGGTCTGACACACAGGAGACCGTCCACCCAGGATCCAGCCACCCAATCGGCGACCACTGGGTGGCTATGTAGGTGGGTGAGATGCCCCGAACTTTCCGGACAGTGGCCCGACAACCACACCCGAAAACACCAAGATCGGCGGTTTCCGCGAACCCGACCCAGAAACCACCCAAAAACGATTACAGAAATCGGGCGGTGCATCCAGGCGTTAGCAACGCGCCAACCTCGCCAGTGATGTCGACGCCGTTCTGAAGGCCTACCCCTGGCCGAGGTCTGTTCCAACTGCCGTTCGGCGACGCGGGCTGAATGCCTCGAACAGCCCGGATACCCGACGTCTGCCGGTACGCGGCAAGACGGTGGCTCCTTCCGACAGCGGCCGATCACGCGTGA
>NZ_CAUVXL010000059.1:0-4445 GCF_963555915.1 Protofrankia sp. Cas4 | reverse complement strand
CGACCAGTGCACCGCCGTATGCTGGTCCCAGCCCGCAGCCAGCCGGAGACACCAACGAGGAGGCCTCGTCCATGAGCACTCCGGAAACCGGCCATCCTCTGTACCCGCCGCTGCGCCCTCAGGTCACCGTCGAGGAGCTCTTGGCCGCAAGAGGCACACAGCCCATCCGGTCCCTCGACGACCTTGCGGCCGACACCTTCGGCTCTGACGAGGAGCTTGACGAGTTCCTCGCGTTCACCTACGCCGAGCGTCGACGCGACGTCGCCTGAGCCGGCGCCGGCGCCGGCGCCGGCGCCGTGCAGCCTGTCGTCCTTGACACCGACGTCGCCTCCCTGAGCCACAAACGCAGGCTCAGCGGACCCGTTGCAACCCGTCTGATCGGCCGCCGGCCACTGATCACGTTCGTGACCTTCGGCGAGCTCACCAAGTGGACCGACCTGCGAGACTGGGGCAGCCGCCGACGTCAGGAACTCGCCGACTGGCTCTCCGGAATTCCTGTGCTGCCCGGCGACGAGGCAGTCGCTGCCACCTGGGGCAGGCTCTCCGCGGGCGCCACCCGGGCCGGGCAGCCCCGCCCGGCCAACGACATGTGGATCGCGGCCTGCTGTCTCACTCACAACCTGCCACTCGCGACCTTGAACCTGAAGGACTACGTGTACTTCAGGGATCACCACGGTCTGCGGATTCTCGGCGAGGAGTAGCCGCCGCTCGCCACCCACACGGAGGGGATCATGACGGAGCCGGCGTGTCTGTGGACGGCATCTCCCCTGATCAGACGCCGCGCGGAGACCGGGCGGATGGTGATTTCGGGACCCTGAACAAAGATCAAAAGGTTCTTGGTCTGGTGCGTTAGGTCCACCACATTATTGATCATGTCTCTGACTAGCGCGAATGCGGTTTACGATCTATCGCATGGGGATTCGACCATCCAGTCCCTCGATGCCGACACGATCATCACATCGAGGCGTCGCGACGACCGTTTGACCCCAAGCACGGGTCGAGGGCGCCTACTGCGCGACACGGCGGCCGGCGCGTGCCGCGAACGCGTCCAAAGCGCTGAGCACTTCGGACGCCTGCCACAGACGGTTGCGGGCGAATCCGGTAAATTCCATGAGTATTCCGGCCTCAGCGAGCGGCGTGATCACGCGCTGGGCATTCTGCGAAGAGACTCCCAATTCGGACGCTACGACCCGGGCGTCGACGACCGGCTGCCGCAGGAGCAGGTCCGCGAGTCGCCACGCACGGGCGTCGCGCCGGATCCTCAGCCGGTCATCCCATCCCGCCCGGATCGCCCGCAGCTCGCTCGCCAGTTGGCGCCCGTTCGTGATTGCGGTGACCGACGCGGTCGCGAACCTCTCGACGATCGGAGCCACGTCACCGTCGCGGTAGGCGCCAAGAGCGTCGAAATAGGCGGCGGTGTCGGTCAGCAGGCCAGCTGAGATCGGCACGGTGACATTCCTGGTCAGGGCATGGCCGCGCAGCATCGCGTGCACCAGCGCCCGTCCGGTCCGGCCGTTGCCGTCCGGGAACGGGTGAATAGTCTCGAACTGGGCGTGCGCGATGGCGGCCTGGCTCAGAACCGGTACATCGGCCCTGCCGGCGAAGCGAAGGACGTCCCTCATCAGCGCTGGGATGTGGCGGTGGTGCGGGGGGATGAAGGCCGCTCCGTGTGGCCCGTAGGAGTCTCCGCCGATCCACACCTGTTCCTGCCGCCACCGTCCGCCGATCCCTGGCGCGTGTCTTGCCATCAGGGCCGCGTGCATGGCAAGGACAGCAGACTCGTCCAGACGGTCGGCCAGGTCCAAAGCCGCTTTCATCGCGGCGACGTTGCCGACGATCTCGGCCGCGTTGCGCTTCTGCGTGCTGCCGAGTTCGGCGAGGGCGATCGCTTTGGCGCCCGAGGTGAGGTTCTCGATCCTGGACGATGATGCGGACTCGGAGCGGAGCAGGACAGATGCGAAGGGTGCCACCTCTAGGCCGAGTTCCGCGTCGAAACGGGCGATCTCGACCGACGCATCGTCCGCCAGGGATGCCACGTGGACGGGAAGCGAAGGCGACCGGTCGGCGATCGTGGGCACGACGGCGGCCCGATAGGGACCTTGGTGGCGGGTGCGTACCCGTGCGGAGACGAGGTCATCCGGGATCGTCGAGACCCAGTCGTGCTCCTCCCAGCCCAGGCTCGGCCAAGCCGAACGGTCCTCGGCCCAGCTATGACCGGCGGTCCCGCCGCCTGCCAGACCTGAAACCATGGCTGGATTCTAGCTTCACTTATTCCCTAACTGAAACTAAGGAGGCTGGCATATGCTCAGATACGGCGGCCGGCAGGCCCTGCGCGGTCCGTGTATGGATCCGGGAGACCTGCCGTGCTGGGCCGTCGGCGGTGTGGACCCGGGCACCGCGCCGGTCGTCGCTAGCTGCGCCGTCGGCTCCGCCGGGACCAGCGTCACGTCAGCGGGATGCGCCTCCAGAACCACCAAATCTACGGAACGTGCGTTCGAATCACGTGAAGGACCGCACTGCCCGTCACGAGATACCACCCGTCCGACCAGACACCACGGTCGCGCAGCGGGTAAGCGCGCGGTTTGATCGTTGGCGTTGCCCTACGTTATGTTACACACTAAAGCTACACTACGTATGCGGATGAGTACACAATCCGTCACGCGCGAAGAGGCCCATAGAGTCGCGCGTGGAAATATCGCGTTCCCGGGGATACGGGAGGCACAGGCCATGGCGACCGCGGCGCGTGACCGGCTGGCCAGGACGTTGCACGGCGACGCGAAGGCCGCGTTCAGCGTGGAGCTGACGGCGAGGACGGACGAGCTGAGCCTGGATATCGAGGGCTTCGGACCCGTCACGTTTCCGGGTAAGCATTCAGGTTCTTTGTTGATGTTGCTGTGGGTAGTCGGGTTGTGAGCCTGGTTCGGATGTTGTTCGGATGCTCGGTGCACCAGGTCTGATGTGTGTGGTGACGTGATGGAGTGCCGCCGCTGGAGGAGATGCCGCTTGAGGGCGTGATCGCTCTCGTGCGCGCGCAGGCAGAGCTGCTCGGTGAGCTGCGGGGCGGCGCTGGCGGACGCGGCGGTGGTGGGGATCGCCCGCTCGCACCAGTCCCACGACCTCACCCCGGCACGGGTCGGGGTGACCCGGCACGATCTCTACCAGGTCGCGTGCGGCTGCGGACGCCGCCACGTGGCCGCCCGGCCGGACGGGGTGTCCGGGGTGACGGTCTCGGCGGGCTGGCTGCACTCGCTGCTGGCCCTGGGCGCAGACGCGGTCGAGGAGCCGGTCGCCGAAATCGAGAAGCGGATCGCCGGCGAGACGGTCGTCGGGTTCGACGAGACGCCGCTGAAGGTCGGCCCGAAGGGCGAGAAGCGCTACGTGCTCTCGGCGTCGACGCTGCTGTTCACGCTGTTCATGCTGGGCCGCCGCGACAAGGCCAGCTTCGGCTGTTCCTGCTCGGGCGGATGCTCGGGGTCGTCGTCCACGACCGCTACGCCCTCTACGACTGCGAGGAATTCGCCGGTTTCCTCCACCAGTTGTGCGTCAGCCACCTTCTGCGCGACCTCCAGGACGCGGTCGAGACCTACCCGGAGGCGATCTGGCCGGTCCAGCTCACGAGGTCGCTGCGCGGCCTGGTCCACCAGGCGAACCTCGCCCGCGTGGCCGGGCTGCGCGAGGTCCCCCCCGAGCTGCGCGACCCGCTGATCGCCGAGTACCGCGGCGCGGTCCGCGTCGGCCTGGCCGACGTCCCCCCGGCCGGCAAGGGCAGGAAGCAGCCGGTTGGCCGCTGCCTGCTCGAATGCCTGCGTGATCGGCAACAGGACGTGCTCCGTTTCGTCTTCGACCTCGATGTGTGGCCGACGAACAACCAGAGCGAGCGCGATCTACGGCCGTTCAAGACCCAGCAGAAGATCTCCGGCCGGCTCACCTCCGCCGTCGCGACCGCCTGCCGCCTCCAGATCGCCAGCTACCTCTCGACCGCCCGCAAACACGGCGTCTCCGCCCTGCACGCACTACGCCTCGCGTTCCGCGGCAGCCCCTGGATGCCACCGGCTGCCGTCGTCCCCACCTGACGGGCACCCCGCCCCGCCCGACCCCACCACGCCAGCCCCGCCCGGCGCGGCCCACAGCCATGCCCACGAACCGTCACCTACAGCAAGATCCCTAAACCAGGTGAATGTTTACCTTTTTGCCTTACGCTATTTCTGATCATCCCACTCGCGCATCATGAGGTCGGTCAGGTCGTTGACCGTCTGCCGGATTTCCGGCCTCGAAAGCCGCTCCCGTACCTCCACCACAATCTGCAACTATGCCGTTGACCTGGTCAAATAGGTTGCATCTATGAGTTCCAGGGTTAGGTTGATCGACGGCTGTCCAGGTCGGGATGCTGATCGATGGGTTCGAGCCCCGGAGTACGCCCGCCGACTGCTGTCACGGATTGTGAC
>NZ_CAUVXL010000058.1:0-44619 GCF_963555915.1 Protofrankia sp. Cas4 | reverse complement strand
CATCAAAGCTGGGTGCAGGACGTCGCGTTCAGCCCCGACGGGCGCCTGCTGGCGACCGCGAGCGCCGACAAAACCGCCCGTCTCTGGGACATCAGCGAGCCCACCCAGCCGGTCCCCCTCGCCTCTCTCAACGTCCACACCGACTTCGTGTGGACGGTCGCCTTCAGCCCGGACGGGAACACGCTGGCGACCGGGAGCTACGACGGCACCGTTCGTCTGTGGGATGTGCGCGATGCGCGGGCCCCGACGAACCGATCGACGATCAAGGCGGATCCCCGCTGGGTCCTTGACACCGCGTTCAGCCGGGACGGTCGCATGCTGGTCACGTCCGGTTGGGACACCACCGCGCATCTGTGGGACGTCTCCGACCCCGACCACCCGCTGCCGGCAGGGGTGATCAGCGGCCACACCGACTGGGTCCAGGGGTTCGCCCTGCACCCCGACGGCCACACATTGATCACATTCAGTGACGACCGGACCGCACGCATCGCGACCATCGACCCGGACGCGCTTGCCACGCGCGCCTGCGCCGACGACGGCAACCGCCTGAGTTCCGCCGAGTGGGCGGCCCACATCCCTGCGCTGCCGTACTCCGGGATGTGTTAGCAGACCGGTCGTCCAGTCACGGGTGACCGGTCACCGGTGACTGGTCACCGGTCACCGCGCAACAGCGATATGGCGGCCCGCAGCCGCGGATCACCGATCCGGGTCCGCAGCGCGGTGCCCGCCGCACGGGCCGCGTGCACCAGAGCCGACTCGTGCGCCGGTGCACCCTGCGGCCTCGACGCGCGTGTGACCGGCCACGATCGCGAACTCATCGACCCCAGGTCGGCACGCAGCTGTCGGGACGTGTCGCGCTCGGCTTCCAGCGCCCGCTCGCCCGCAGCCACCGCATCGAGCAACCTGAGCTCGTGCGCCGCGTGGTCGGCGACGGTTGCGTCGATGCGTGCCCACTCCCGCTGCCGGCGCCGGGCCGCCTCGGTCATCTCGTCCTGGAGGCGGATCACGTACAGGTAGAGATCCAGGCGGTTACGTTCCATCCGGGTCAGCAGACCGTTGCCAACCCAGGGGGTCAGCAGAGCCCCCACCCTGGCTGCCCAGGGCGCCCGCCGGTCCACCACAACACCTAGACCGAAGATCGGCGAGACCAGGTGGAAACGCAGCTCAGGTCGGTCCGCGACGAAGTCCTCCACAGCCGTGCGGACGCCGTTGTGCGGGCCACCTTCAGTCAGCGCCCAGGCGAAGGCACCTTCGCCCCGAAAGCCACCCCGCACCGCCGCCGCGCTGTCCAGCCGTACCCCGTGCTCCCACGAGTAGGGCTGCCGCTCCCGCTGCGGGATCCGGTCCGGCCCGTAGTACTGATCACGGCGGCCGGCAGGCCAACCCACGTCATGCAGGATGACCAACGGAAAGTGGCTGCGTCCGTGGGCACGGGCCGCCTCCTCGACGGCGCGCAGCTCCGCGGACACGGTGGGGAAGTTGTGGTCACCGTCGATCAGGTAGGCATCGGCCGGCGGAAGGCCGTCCAGTGCCTGCGGGCTGAAGCCGCGCACCATCACGACCTCGACGTCCTGCCCCGACCCGGGGACGCCGCGAGGGTCGGGATCAACGATCAGTAGCCTGCCACCACCATGACGTCGCAGCATGTCCACGAGCAGGGAGCTGGTGACGCCGCTCTCCGAACCGATCTCGGTGACGCTGCGGGCCCGCACGGTCTCCAACAGGGGCAGCCACACCTCCCGGAGCTCGGCGAGGGAGTGCAGCAGCAACGGTTGGAGGGTGCGCTCGGTAACAGATTCAACGGTGCCACCCGACCCGCCGTCGTCCACAGGGCCCTCGTCCACAGGGCCCTCGTCCACAGGGCCCTCGTCCACACCAACTTCGTCCACACCAACTTCGTCCACAGCAACCTCATCCGCTTAGAGCGCTCCAGCCGATTCTCCCCCGTGGAGCGCTGGACCAGGCTCGCCGGGTCAGAATCGGGTTTCGAACTCCCGCAGCAACCGGCGCGCGGCGCGACGCGGCAACGGCGTGGTCCCGCCCGGCCGGGTTGCGATCGTCAACGGGTCGGAACTGATTGCCAGCCAGCCGAAGGCCATCTCGACGTCGATGGCGTAGGTCGCCGCGAGATATGCCTGCGCCACCGGATCGATGACGTAGACGAACTGCGGGTCGTCGCTGTGGATCTCGATCAGATTCGGCTGCAGTGCCCGCGCCCCGACCAGGTGAAATCCTGGGTGGTCGACCACCGACGTAATCGCGACCGTGTGCGGCTCGGCCAGGTTGTTGAGATGGAAGGACAGCCGCAGCCAGTCCAGCCGCATCAACCCACGCCGGCCGGCCGGGTCGATGCGCACCCGGCGGACCCCGACCCCGTCGATCCGCAGGCGTACCCACGACAGCCCGTCGCGCGCGGACCGGGTGACCACGGACTCCTTCGGCCCGTTGATGAAGTCGCCACCGGTGTCGACATAGACCTCGACCGGTCCGGCAGCGGCCTCCGGCGAGACCTCCGCCGCGGAGATCCCGGCGTTCGTCGCCAGCCCACTGACAACCGCAAGGGGCCGGTTCGCCACCGCCGCGACCCCGGCCGGCCAGTAGAGTTCCTGCATCGGGATCTTTTCAAGATCAGCCGCCGTGAGGTAGGGCATCCGGCGCAGCAGATCGGCGGGCAGCAGCCCCTCGGACGCATCCGACCCGAAGTTGTCATCGTGTGCCCATACCCCGAACGCGAGCGCCTCGGACGAGGTGGGCCGGGTCACGAACCGCGCGAGGGAGCGCAGAGCCGCCAGCCGCGCCCCGTCATCGAGCAGGGACGGCATCGGCGTCTCCGACCGGCGGTAGCGCAGCCATTCCCGCTGGTAGGCAAGCACCCCGTCCTGGACGGCTACGCGCTGTGCGACCTGGGTTCGGGTTGTGTGATCGGGGCCGAGGACGGGGTTGCGGTCCTCGTCGAAACCGATCAATGAGCCTATGTCGGGCATGCAGAGCTGTTCGAGCACCTCGGGACTACGCATCACCTGGCCGAACAGCGCATCGGGTTCGCCGCCCGAGGCGATGTATCCCTCCAGGCGCAGCCCGCCAAGACGGTGTGCCTGCGAGCCGGCGCTCGTCGCCAGGTACAGGCCGACCACCTCGGCCTCACGACCGCAGGCGGTCAGCAGGCGTTGCAGCAGCGCCTGGATGGTGCCACCCCAGCCGAGGTCGACGACGACGATCGTGTCCGCCCCGCCGAGGTGTGCGTCCAGGTAGCGCAGGAAGCGCTCGCGCAGCCGGCTGGCGGTCAGCACGATCTCGCTGCGAACGCGCTCGTCAGCGCACAGGGCCTCCAGGGTCTCGGAGAGCAGACCCGGGACGTCAAGACGTCGGCTGGCCAGCGCGGACAACCCCGCCACCTCGTCCATGCCGACTCCGAGCTGGCGCAGCAGCTGGCCGACACTCGGCGGGCGCCGACGCGCCAGGAAGCCGCGCAGCTCCTGCGGGGTGCCTTCGTAAATGTTGGCCAGTGCGCACACGTGGCGCGAGGCCCACAGCGTGGACGCCTCGATCCCGAGCTCGCCGGCCGGCTCCCGCAGGACCCGGGCGAGGAAGGCCCCTTCGCGCATCAGGCAGTGGACGCGGTCGACCCCGAGCTCCGCCGCCCGCGCGGCCGCCCACTCGCCGAAGCCGGTGAACACCGGACCGAAAACGGTCGCGCCGGTCTCCCAGTGCCGGCGCAGGCCCGAGGGAACCGCGGTGGCATCGGTGCGGTGCAGGGTCCGGGCCCGAAGCGCGGTCATACCGTAGTCGCCGTGTTCGGAGTCGATCGCGGTATCGGAGGTCGGACCGCCACGCAGCCCTTCCAGCGTGAGTGTCTCCGCCAGCGCACCGGAGTACTTGGGGTAGTGAACCGCGATGATGCCGTGCTCGCGGGCGCCCTCGACGTCGGCCACCGGGTTGTCACCAAGGTGGATGACCCGGGAGGGCGCCACGCCCACGGCGGTCAGCACATGGGTGAATAGACCCTCGCTCTTGCTCACACCCGCGTCGCTGGAGGTGAGGATCTGGGTGAACCTGATCCCGGCGAGCTCCGGCCGGCGCAGCAGCCCGCGGAGCTGGTCCGGGGAGAAATAGGTGTCGGAGACCAGGTACACCGGCCGGCCGAGCTTGGTGATCGTGAGTTCGGCGAGCTCGGCGACGGCGAGGTCGGCGCGGCAGACATCGCGCTCGAGGGTGACCTCCATGGCGATCAGATCGTCGATGTCACCGCTGCCGGGGATGGCGGGCATGAGTGCCGACCAGATCTCGTCGAGGCGGGCCTCCAACGTGCCCCGCAGTGACTTCGCGTGTTGCCGGGCCCGGTTCTCCGCATGCACCCGGAGCTGGGCGAACTGCCCCGCGGTCACGGTCGGCGGCAGCAGGCCAGCCGTGGCCAGGCGGCGTCCGAGCAGCAGGAAGGCATGGGCGGGTTCGGGAACCAGCCGAAACAACAACGTGTCGAATACGTCCAGGGTGAGGACCTCAGCGCCCCCGGACTCCAGCTGGGACCAGACCTCACGGATCCGGACGTCGGTGAACACGGGCGTCCTCCACCGGCGGCCATCACGGCCACCTCCGACGGGCCGGCTGATGCCCGGGTGATCCTCGGACAGCGGCCGGCCGGAGCTGAATGAACGGGCCGATACTATGGATCGGCTCTGGAGCTACGGTCACCGGAGTGCCCTACCTGCGGACGCGTCGCTTCGGTATACCTGGTGCGATACCTTGCGCGGCCCGTACGGTAGGTCGTTTTCGGCGCACCGGTACCGATTTTGCCATATCTTGACGCGGCTCACGGAAGGTTGTTGGTGTCGAACCTGATTGACGAGCGGTCCGCACCCGCGATCCAGTCCGACGGCGAGCACCGTGGCCCGCAGGGGCGCGACGGGCAGGAGTCGCGGATCCTCGCGCGCCGCAGCCGTGCCCAGACCCGGGTACGTTGGGAACTGCTGCGGAACCTGATCCGCAAGGACCTCAAGGTCAAATACAAGGGCTCGACCCTCGGTTTCGCCTGGTCGCTGGCGAATCCGCTGCTGCTGCTAGCCGTGTACACCCTTGTCTTCCAGGTCATCATGAGCGCCGGGGTCCCCCGGTTCGGGGTGTACCTGATGTCCGGCCTGCTGATCTGGAACGCCTTCTCGGCGAGCGTGTCGTCGGCATCGGGCAGCGTCGTCTTCAACGCGAACCTCGTGAAGAAAGTCCGGTTTCCGCTGCCGGTACTGCCGCTTTCCGCGGTCGGCTTCGCCCTCGTCCACTTCGTCCTGCAGCTGATCGTGCTCTTCGTGGTGGTCGTGGCGCTGGGTTACAGCTTCTTCGGGCTCCAGCTGCTCCTGCTCGTGCCCGCATTCGCGGTAGCGATGATCTTCACTGTCGGCCTGTCCATGCTCGTGTCGGGCCTCAACGTCCGCTACCGCGATACCGAGCACCTGCTGGAGGTGGCCCTGCTCGCGTGGTTCTGGCTCAACCCGATCGTGTATCCCGTCGGGCTCATCCGCAAACTGCTGCACGAGTGGACCTGGATCTACTTCGTCAATCCGATGGCGACGGTGGTGGCAACCTTCCAGCGAGCGATCTACAAGGAGCCGTCGGTGAACCCCGCCACCGGAGCGGGCATCCTTGCCGACCCCGGCTACCTCTTCTACCTTGAGCACCTTGCCATCGCGGGTGTGATGTCGCTGGGCCTGCTCTGGCTGGGAGTACATGTGTTCCGCAGGATGCAGGCCGACTTCGCGGAAGATCTTTAAGGACGGGCGACAGACGTGTCAGCGCAGCAGTCACCGGCGCAACCGGCCGCCCTCAATGCGTCGGGGAACACCACGGCGATACCCGCAGCGGCGGACACCACGGCGATACCCGCAGGGACGGCCGCCGCCGCATCGACGGCGGGCCGGCCTGGGACGGCTGCCCCGATCGTGATCCATGCGACCGGGGTGGGTAAGAAATTCGTCTCCTACCACCGGCGGGCGACCAGCCTGAAAGAGGTGTTCGTGCGTCGTGGGCACACCCACGGGGACGACTTCTGGGCGCTGCGCGACATCGACGTGGAGATCGGGCGCGGCCAGACCGTGGGCCTGGCAGGGGCGAACGGCTCCGGCAAGTCCACGTTGTTGAAGGTACTGGCCGGAATCCTGCGCCCAACCCACGGTGACGTGTCGGTCAGCGGGCGGATCGCGTCCCTCCTGGAGCTCGGGGCCGGCTTCAACGGCGAGCTCACCGGCCGGGACAACGTCTACCTCAACGCCTCCCTGCTGGGGCTGTCCCGCCGCGAGATCGACCGGATGTTCGACTCGATCGTCGACTTCGCCGAACTCCCGCACAAGATCGACGATGAGGTCAAGCACTACTCGTCCGGCCAGTACGTCCGGCTCGGGTTCGCGGTGGCCGTCCATGTCGATCCGGACGTGCTGCTCGTCGACGAGGTCCTCGCGGTCGGGGACGAGGCATTCCAGAAGAAGTGTCTGGCAAAGATCGACGCCTTTCGGGCCGAGGGCCGCACGATCCTGTTCGTCACCCACTCGCTGGATCTGATCGAGGGCATGTGCGACCGGATTCTGGTTCTTGAATCCGGATCGATGATTTTCGACGGCGCGCCGGCCGTCGGCACCCGGCTACTGCGGCAGCGGTTGGGTAGCCTGCCTTCGGACGGTCCGGTGCCCCACGATCTCGCCGTTGCCCGGCCCACCTCGGTGACCTTCAGCCGGGACCCGGCCGGGCCGCCCCAGGTCCAGTTCAGCCCCGGCGAGAGACTTACCGTCAGCGTCACCCTGGATGTGACCGAACACGCGCCGGAACGGCTCTACCTGCACGTCTATGCCCTGGGGCCGAGCGAACTGCCGGTCTGGTTGATGGAGACGCCTGCGGGCGGCGTGCCGGGGGGCGTGCCGGGGGTCAGCGGCACCCGCACGGTGGACTTCACCGTGCCCAGCCTCCCCGAGCTGCTCGGCGCGTTCGCGATCAGCGTGCACGTCTCCGACGCCGCGACCGGAACAGAGATCACCAAACGGAGGTTCGAGGACCTGTTCGGAATCAGCGGATCGCAGGCCGGCGGTCTACTCAAGATCGATTACGAAACGGGAACCCGCCCATGAGCACCCAGGAAGGCGGCCCCACGCCGCCGGCGACCGTTGTGATCGTCAACTGGAACGGTGCGCACCTGCTGCCCGCCTGTCTGGACGCGGTGGCCAAGCAGGTCAGCGACTTCACCTTCGAAACATGGGTGGTCGACAACGCGTCGATGGACTCCTCCAGGACGCTGCTGGCCGAACGGTACCCGTGGGTCCGGATGGTCCCGTCCGAGGTGAACCTCGGCTTCGCCGGCGGCAACAACCTGGCGCTGCGGATGGTCACCACCCCCTACGCCGTCCTGCTCAACAATGACGCCGTCCCCGAACCGGACTGGTTGGCGAACCTGCTGGCCCCGTTCACCGACGCCACCGGGGGCGCGGATCTCGGCGCGGTCACCGGCAAGGTGGTGTTCCTCCCCCGTTTCCTGCGGCTGCGGCTGTCGACCTCGACCTTCACACCGGGTGCGCACGACTCCCGCGCGCTTGGCGTCCGGATCTCATCGGTGACCGTCAACGACCGGGAGGTCCTCCATGACGTGTTGTGGGAAAAGCTGACCTTCGGTGCTGAAGGCGGTTCATCCGCGCCGTTCTTCTGGACCCGCGGTGACGGCGAGCTCGCCGTCCCGGTGCCCGAGGGCGGCCCGGTCACCATCGGCTTCACCTGGTCCGGCGAGGCGCGCAAGTCGGTCACACTGAGCTGGGACGGCGGCCGCACCACCCTCGCCGCCGGCGCCGAACCGTCCACCGTGGAACTGGTCGTCCCCGACGGTATGGCCCGCGTCGACGTGATCAACAATGTCGGTGGGATCGTGCTGCGGGACGGCTACGGCGCCGACCGCGGCTACCAGGAGATCGACACCGGCCAGTTCGCCGGGTCCGAGGATGTGTTCACCGCCTGCGGGAACGGCATGGCCATCCGCACGGCGCTCGGGCGGGAACTCGGCTGGTTCGACGACGACTTCTTCCTCTACTACGAGGACACCGACCTGTCCTGGCGCATCCGCTCCCGCGGATACACAATTCGCTACATTCCGACCGCGGTTCTGCGGCACGTGCACTCCGCGTCCAGCGTCGAATGGTCACCGCTGTTCGTCTTCCATACCGACCGTAACCGACTGTTGATGCTCACCAAGAACGCGAGCACCGGGGTCGCCCTGGCCGCGGTCGGCCGTTACCCGCTCACAACCGCCTCGATGGCCATCCGCGCGCTACGGCAGGCCTGGGCCGTCCGTGGCCGGCCCGCGCTGCGACCGACCGTGCTTCGACTGAAGGTCATGGCGTCCTTCCTGCGGCTGCTCCCGGTGATGCTGCGCCGACGGCGCACGCTGGCGCGCACCGCGTCGGTAGGCCACCGTGAGCTGGAGACCTGGCTGGCGCGGCGATGACCACGCAGCCGGCTGCGACACAGGCCCAGCACAAGCGGCCCGAGCCGGGCGAAGGCCGGCATCCGGTCACCGGGCACAGGGGTGGGCAGGGGTCGGCCAGCGGAGTACGGGCCGCCGTTTACAACCGGTTCTGGCACTCCATGGGCGGTGGCGAACGCCACAACGGGATGATCGCCCAAGTGCTTGCCGCCGAAGGCGCCCAGGTGGACATCCTCGGCCATGCCGAGGTCGACCTGGCGGCCATTGGTGATCATCTAGGGCTCGACCTCACCGGCTGCCGCTACCGCCTGCTGCCTGACCGGGGTGACGACGCGGTCGCCGAGCTCAGCGCCGAGTACGACCTGTTCGTCAACGGCTCGTACATGAGCCGGCTGGTGCCTCGCTCAACCCATGCGGCACACCTGTGTTTCTTCCCGACACCAGCTGATCATGACGCACCGGGGTGGCGCAGGGCCGCCATCCGCGCGTGCGGCCCGCTGCTGCGTGGTGTTCGCCCGACCGTCGGCTACGGCACGGGTTGGTACCCGCCGGAAGGGGGGCGTCGCAGACAGTGGATCTGGACGAACGGCACGGGGATCCTCGCGGTTTCGGCGGGCGGCGAACGGGAGCTACGCGCTGACATCGGCCGTCCCGGGGCTTGCGGCACGGTG
The DNA here is from genome assembly GCF_963555915.1 of Protofrankia sp. Cas4. Lineage (NCBI taxonomy): Bacteria > Bacillati > Actinomycetota > Actinomycetes > Frankiales > Frankiaceae > Protofrankia > Protofrankia sp. Cas4. Next base: position 35,502 of record NZ_CAUVXL010000058.1, on the reverse strand, counting down.
CGGTTGCGCGTCCAGGACGCCGACGGGCGGACCCTTGCCGCCGTTGAGGTCGACGGGTCGTTCAGGACGGTCGCGGTGCCGTTGCCCGCATCGTCCGGCGGCTGCGAGCTGACGCTGGTCAGCGACACGTTCACACCCGCGTCCACCAACGCGTCCACCAACGCGTCCACCAACGCGTCCACCAACGCGTGCACACCCGCACCGGACGACACCGCTTCGCCGGACGGCACACCTTCCCGGGATCTGCGCCAACTCGGCGTGGCGGTCAGCCGACCGCGGGTGACCGACCAGCAGGACGGGGCCCGAGCCCGGCTCGCGTTGCGTTTCCCCTGGCTGCTGGCCAACCCGCGCGATCTGGACTATCTCGCCTCATACGACGTGGTGATGGCGAATTCGGCCTACACCCGGGGCTGGATCGGACGCCTGTGGCGCGTGGACGCGGACGTCCTCTACCCGCCCATCCAGGTGGAGCGCCTTACCCCGGCCAGTACTCGGGAACGCGCGGTGCTCACGGTCGGGCGCCTGTTCGCGCCCGGTCTCGGGCACGCCAAGCGCCAGCTGGAAATGGTCGAGTGGTTCGGTGAGCTCTACCGCTCCGGCGCGCTACCGGATTGGCGGATGCACGTCGTCGGCGGCTGCGAGGAGTCCCAGCTGCCATACCTGGAGAAGATCCGGGAGGCCGCCCGTGGCCTGCCGGTCGACATCCATCCGAACGCGCCACGCCACGAGGTCGAGCGGCTGCTGTCGACCTGCTCGGTCTTCTGGTCCGCAACCGGATACGGCCAGGACGGCGATCGCCGGCCATGGACGGCCGAGCACTTCGGGATGACCACGGTCGAGGCGATGGCCGGGGGCTGCGTGCCGGTGGTGATCGACCGCGCCGGCCAGCGGGAGATCGTCCGCCACGGACTCGACGGCCTGCGCTGGACGTCGCCGGCGCAGCTCGCCTCGTTCACCAGACGCCTGGCAACCGAGGACGGCATGCGGGCACGGTTGGCTGCGAGCGCCGTCACCCGGGCACAGGAGTTCTCCGACGCGGCATTCGCCGACCGCTGGCGGGAGATCGCCACCCGTCACCGGCTGTATGCCCCCTGAACCGGCGCCCTGCCGAGCCGGGCACTGCCGAGCCGGGCTCCCCTGGACCGGGCCCCTGACCTGGCAAGGCCGAGACTGAAAGGATCACGGTTGATGCGGGTCATCCTGGACGGCACGCCGTTACTCGGCACGCCCACGGGAGTTGGCCGCTACACCGGCCAACTGCTCGCCGAGCTGCCCACCCTGCCCGGTCTGGACGTGGCCGCAACGGCGTTCACCTGGCGCGGGCTGGAGAACTTCGCTCCCGCGTTGCCGCCAGGTGTACGCCCGGCCGCGCGCCGGGTTCCGGCCCGGATCGTGCACGAGGCCTGGGCCCGCACCGAACTGCCGAAGCTCGAGTGGCTGACCGGGCCAGTCGACGTGGTGCACGCCACAAACTTCGTGCTGCCGCCACCGCGGCGGGCCCGCGGCGTCCTCACCATCCACGATCTGGCTTATCTGAAGCTGACCGGTACCGTGTCCGCGGCCTCGGCCCGCTACCGGGACCTGGTCCCCCGTGGCCTACGCCGCGCCGCTGCCGTGATCACACCCAGCCAGGCGATCGCCACCGAGGTCATCGACACCTACCGGCTGGACCCGGCAATGGTGACCGTGACGCCGCTGGGCGTGGACGCCGCATGGTTCAGCGCCTCCCCGCCATCGCGACGCTGGCTCACCGCCCACGGCCTGCCCGCCAGATACCTGCTTTTCGTCGGTACGGTCGAACCGCGCAAGAATCTCCCAACCCTGCTGGAGGCGGTCCGCGGCCTGCACTCCGAGGTCAGCGACGCCCCACCGCTGGTCCTGGTCGGACCCGCCGGGTGGGGACCCACTCTCGATCTTGCCGGGCTGCCGGGGGGAACCGTCATCAGCGCCGGCTATGTTCGGACGGACGAACTTCGGCGCCTGGTCGCCGGGGCCAGCGCTCTGTGCTTCCCATCGTTCTACGAGGGGTTCGGCCTACCGCCGCTGGAGGCGCTGGCAGCCGGAACCCCGGTGGTGGCGGCTGACATCCCAGCGGTCCGAGAGGTCGTCGGCCCGATGTCGGGCAACGCCGTGCGGCTGGTTCCACCGACGGAGGCCGATGCGTTCACCGACGCCCTGATCGGCGCGCTCAAGGACGAGGTGGACCCCGGGCCGGGACGCGCCTACGCCCGGACCTTCACCTGGCGACGCACGGCCGAACGCACCGCCGCCGTCTATCACTCGATCGCCTGACCCCACGTCGTCGGTCCGCGGTATCCGACTCTGATGTTGCGGGACCTTCACCCGGGTACGACAGCCAGACGCTGTTCCGGTCGAAGGGTGACGTCACGGCGGTCGGGTGCAGACCTGGTGGCATGCGCCACGCTCGTCGGGCTCGACGTCGCGGTCATCGTCGCCTTATGGCCGACCCTGGTCCGGCCGCTCTGGTACGACGAGGCATGGCGCGCCTATCACATCAGCGTCGGTGCAGGCTGGTTCGAAACCCTCAGAACGGCGAACGCGCCGCTGTCATTCGGCTGGTTCACGGTCGAGAAGCTGGCGGTCACGGTTGGCGGCAACACCGAAGGAGTCCTGCGGCTGCCGCAGATCGTCGCGTTGATTGCGCTTTCTCTGTTCACCTATGCGCTGGGCCGGTGGTGGCTCTCCCGGCCCGCGGCCACGATCGTCGCCGGACTGCTGAGCGTCAACGGCGGGCTGCTCGTCTATGGAATGCAGCTGAAGTCCTACCTGCCGGAGGCCACCTGCGCGGTGGCCACGCTGTACCTGTGGCTGCGGGCGCGCCGCGCTGTGAGCACCGGCGGCTCCCCGTGGCGGGCGCAGCTGGGCATGGCGGTATGCGCGGTCATGAGCGTCACGTCGCTGTTCGTCCTCGCTCCCCTGCTGCTGTTGGATGTGCTGGACGTACTGGACGCCCGCCGGGTGGTGCGCGCCGGCCGGGTGGTGCACTCACGGCGTCCGGCCGTCCTGCGCCTGGTCGGATCGGTGCTGGTCGGCGCCACCGGGGCCGTGCATCTCGCGCTGTTCGTCCTGCCGCAGAGCTACCTGGCCGCGAATCCCTACTGGCGGAACTTCTTCATCACCCGGAACAACGCGGTCGGCCAGCTGCGGACGGCCGGCTGGGAGCTGCCGCGCAACGCGTTCACGGCGGCGATGACCCGTCCCGACGGGCAGTTCGGCTCGCCCTTCACCGGTTCGCCGCTGCTGGCCGACCCCGACCAGCGACTCCACGTCTGCGTGGTCGCGGGGGCACTGCTGTGTTGGGCGGTCGGCAGCTATGTCGCGGCGCGGGACCGGGCCGGCCGGGCGTTGCTGGTCGCGCTCGGCGGAACGCTGCTGCTGATCGTGCTGGCCTCGGCGCGAGGACAGTGGCCGGTCGGATTCGTGCGGGCCAATCTGTTCGTGTTACCGTTACTGTACGTAGTCGCAGGTATCGGCGCATCGGCTCTGGTCGGGCTCGCCCGAGCGCGAATCCGACGGTCAGTCATGGTGATCCCCGTACTGGCCGTTCCGCTGGCAGTGGTTGTGGCCGCAGCCGTGGCCGTGACAGCGGTGAGCACCCAGCGGATCCTCCAGATCCGGGCCAGCGCGAACGGCCCCCTGTTACTCGGGGACATGCGGGAGCTGGTCGCCACCGCCGAACGGACCGCCCGACCCGGCGACATCCAGATCGTGATCCCCGGGCGCTGGGACGAAAGGCAGTGGTACAAGGCACAGCAGTACTACGTGTCGTACTACAACGATTACCCGGCATCCGCTTCACTGGCGGCGCCGATCGCCGAGGTGAACACCCTGGTGCTACCGCCGCTGGGTTGGAACACCTCGATACCGCCGTTCCTCGCCGCGCGTCCGGACGCGGGCGCCCTGTATCTGATCACATACAACCTGGTGTTCCCTGACAGCCTTCACAGCCTTGACAGCATGCTCGCCGCGCTCGGCTGGTGCCCGGACGACTCCGGCCGGCGGTCCTGGCCGTTGACCGGCCAGCTCACCCGCTTCATCCGCTGCCCGCCGTCCACGACCGCAACGACTCAGAACAGTGGTGGTGGTTCCGGGCAGGGCTCCGGTTCGGTCCGGTAGACCCGCATCTCCGGGCTGGAGCTGGAGTGGGCGGGTTTCAAACAGACGTGAAAATCTTCCGTGTGACAGTACCGTCATCGGCTCCTGTCGCATGTTCGTTTCGTGGTTGTCAGTGGGCTTTACTCGCCGGCTATTGTTCGGCGAGGTGGATAAGCACACCGTTCTCATCACGCCAGGGCAGGTCGTGTGTGGCGAGGCGTTCGAGGGTGGGTAGGTCGATACGTCGTGCTCCGACTGATTCGGTGAGAACGGTGGAGGCCTGGATGTTCGCGGCCACGCCCAGGTAGAGCAGGATCGCCGAGACGAATATTCCGGCCGTCCACCACGGGTTTGCCGTTACAGCAAGAGTTCCGATCAGGAAGGTGAAGGGGAGCACCAGGCCCATCCGGAGTTCGTATTCCGCCCGATAGCGGTCGTAGGCGGCGTAGATGTCGGCTTCACGGCCCACGATCCGGACGGGGGTACGCAGGAGATCGAGCCGGCATTCTTCCTGGGGGTCAGCGGTGTCGAGCAGCGCGTCGAGGAGACGGGCACGCACCGCCGGGATGGTGCGGGCCTGTTCGATGACGATATCCGGATCCGCCTCGAAGCCCGCAGCGAGGGTGGTGCCGTGTGCGCCGGCGGCAACCTGAACGGCGTGGAGCCGTCTCGCTGTTTCCGCGCGGATGACGCCGTCGGCGAGGAAACGTTCGTCTATGCGCAGATAGACCAGCGATATGATCGTGGCGCGGACGCGTTGCCATTGGGCACGGGGCATGAATCGGCGCAGACGGGTGGCGGCGAGGAGATTCCCGAGCCGGTTGATCAGCGGGTTGGCGGCGATGGACACCACGCCGACCAGGTACGCGGCAAAGGTGACTGCTGCCGTGACGGCGGCCCGCCCGGCGGCACTGCCGAGTGTGACGACGTCGTGAACGACGCCGGTCGGATGCGCCGAGGGCTCAAGGTGCGGTGCGAAGACGAGCCACAGACCGAACAGCCACAGGTAGCCCGCGGCGACCGGTGCGCGTAGGTCTCGCAGACCGGGCAGCAGCGCAGCGAGCACGGTGTGACCGTAACTGGCCGATGCTGTGCGGGTATGTACCGGGTCGGGTGTGTAATACCGGTGGGACAGTCACGGCTCACGCCAGGTGACGGGGGGTGCCGGTGGTGGCTGCGGTCGTGTTCGTGCACGGGATCGGGCAGCAGCAGCGGGGGCCGGCGACGCTGGCCGGCCCGTGGCAGGCCGCGCTCGCCGACGGCGTGTGGAAGGCCGGCCATGGCAGCCTCGCGGCCCGGCTGCGCCAACCGCCCGGAACCGCCGGGGCGATCGCCGTCGAGATGGCCTTCTACGCCGACCTGTTCGACCCGCCGGACCGGCAGGGCCGGTCGACCGACCTGGGTGACCTCGACCCGTCCGAGGTGGCGGCGATCGAGGAGCTTGCCGGGGTCCTGCTCCGCCGGGCCGCCTGCGTGGCGGGCACCGAGGCGGACAGGCGTACCGCCCAGGACGAGGTGGCCCGGCTGGAGGGCCGGCTCGGTGAGCTGCAGGGCGTCGGGAACGTGGCCCGCGGTGCGCTGGCGGCGGTGGCACGGCTGCGCTGGTTCGGCCCGTTCGGGATGGCCGTCGCGCAGCGGTTCGTCATCCGCGCGCTCGTGCAGGTCGTGCGCTACCTCCACGAACCCGCGCTGCGCCAGCAGGTGCAGGCCCGGGTCGCCGGTGTCGTCGGTGCCGACACCCGGGTACTGATCGGGCATTCCCTCGGGTCCGTGGTCGCCTTCGAAGCTGCCTGTCGGATGGGTGGCAGACTTCCCCTGCTGGTCACGTTGGGTAGCCCGTTGGGGATCCGCCGGCTCGTCTACGACCGGCTCGAGCCACAGCCGCCACGGTTCCCCGAGCGGGTGGACCGGTGGGTCAACGTCGCCGCGGACGATGACATCGTGGCCGCGGTACCGGGCCTGACCGGCCTGTTCCCCGCGGGCGCACCGCCAGCCGGGACACCCGCCAACCGGGCCGTCGACAACCGCACGGTTGATAACCGCACCGTTGACAACGGGTCCGCCCCACACGACGTGATCCACTACCTCACCAAAAAGGCGGTCGGCGCTCCGGTTGCCGACGCGCTCGCCGCCGACGACTCCCGCCGATCCGGGAGCGAACGGTGACCGGCCGGGTGGTTTTGGTGATCGGGTCGCAGTGCGAGGCGCTGGGGGACCTGTCATTCCTACCCACGCTGGCGCAGGAACTGTACGCCGCGTTCACCGACCCCCTGGTGGGTCGCTGCGGATCCGCGCTCGGCGACCAGCCAGGGCTCGTCCTCAACCCGACGCTGTCGGACATGGCCGCTCGGGTCATGACGGCATTCCGGTTCGCCCATGACAACGGGTCGGCGTTGTTCCTCGCGTTCGTGGGCCATGGGCAGGTCGGGTTCGACGGGTCCACCGCGACGGGCCTGTCCGACTTCTACCTCCTGCCCTACGACTGCGCCGACCCGGACCGCCCGTCGACCGACAACGCGTGGCTGGTCGGGCAACGCCTACGGGAACTCCTCCGCGACCATGACCAGATCGACGGGCTGGTCGTTCTGCTCGACGCCTGCCACAGCGGGCAGGCCGCGGTGGAGGTCGCCCGCGGGGTGGCCTCGGTCGCCATGGCCGCGGGGAGCAGGTTCGACCTCCTGACCGCGACTGATGATCGGCCCGCCGCGGACGGCTGCTTCACCCGAGCGCTGACCGAACTGCTGCACGCCGGGCACGCCAGGCGCGGTGCATGGATCGGCTGCCAGGACGCCCATGACCTGATCACGTGCCGCGGCCAGTCACCGCAACGCAGCATGTTCGACGGCCATCGAGTCACCGACGAAGGCGACCCCGGGTTGTGGCTTGCGCCCAACCGGCAGCGTGCCCCCGGCCGTATCCCACCCCCGGGCGATCCGGCGGGCGCGATGGCCGACGACCTCACCACCGGCCTGGAAACCCCGCGGATGGTGGAGGGGCTGCTCGCCCGCGCCAGCCGCGCCCGCTGGCTTGCCGTGGTCGGCCCGGCCGGCTCGGGCAAGTCCACGCTGCTCAGCGCGCTCGCCCGACCTGAACTGACCGGGGCCGCGGTCCCGGACCGGTTCCTCCATGCGCTGGTCTATCTCGACCGCACCACCACCCTGTACTCCCTCACCGACGCTCTGCACAAAAATCTCGATCACAGCGTCCCCGGGTTCCGCATGGCCGTGGCGGCCTACCGCGACAGCCAACCCGCGGACACACTGGACCAGCAACCGCCCCTCGTCCACGACGTGACCGGGCCGCTGCGGCACCTGCCCGGCGATGAGATCATCCGGCTGGGTATCGACGGTCTTGACCAGCTCGACGACACCACCGGCGACGGCGTCGTAGCCGCTCTCGTCGCCATGGCCGAGGATCCCGACCTTCCCCGACTGCGGCTGATCGTGACCAGCCGCGAGCCCGGCCCCGCGGTGAGCGGCGGGCAGCAGTTCACGGTCGACACCGCGGCCCCGGCCAGTCTGGCTCGCTACCTGCAGCGCCGCCGCGTCCCGCCCGCCGCCGCCGACACCCTCGCGGACCTGTGCGCCCGCGGGGCCAGCGCCTGGCTGCTGGCACGCCTGATCGCCGACACCTACGCCGCGCTCACCCAGACCGAACGCGACACCCTGCTCGAACGTCTACACCTCGGCGACAGCCGGACCGCGCTCCTGACCGGCCTGTTCGACCGGATCCTCGACCAGGCCGGCGCCGACGACGCCACCGAATGGACCGCCAACCTCCTGCCCGTGCTGACCCCGCTCACCGCCGCCGGCGCCGGGCCGGTGATCCCGATCGATCTGCTCACCGCGGCCAGCGGCTGGCTCGACGGACCCGACCGGCCGAAGGACGTCCGCGACGTCCTGGTCCGACTGGGCCGGCTCGTCGTACGCGCCCAACCGGGCACCGGCGGTGAACTGGTCGGCCTGTTCCATCCCGCCCTCGTCGACCATCTCAGCCGCCACACCCGCCGGCCCCTCGACCCGGCCGCGGGCCGGCGCATCCTGCTCAACGAAGTCGAGAAACTCGCGCCCATTACCGGTATCTATACTGACAATCCCCTCTACCGGTGGGCCGCTGGATCCGAAGCCGAATATCTGTGGCAGAACGGGCAGATCAGCGCCGCTCTCCGCGCCCTGCAACGCCGGCCGCTGCCGACCCCCCGCGCCAACCTCACCCGCTGGACCGAGTGGCACCCCCGCATCCGCACCGCACGCGGCCCCGACCACCCCGACACCCTGACCACCCGGCACAACATCGCCCACTGGACCGGGCAGACCGGTGATCCGGCCGAGGCGCTGCGGCTGTTCCGGGAGCTGCTACCCGACCTCGAGCGGGTTCTCGGCCCCGGCCACCCCGGCACCCTGACCGCCCGGCACAACATCGCCTACTGGACCGGACAGGCCGGTGATCCGGGCGAGGCGCTGCGGCTGTTCCGGGAGCTGCTACCCGACCGGGAGCGGGTTCTCGGCCCCGGCCACCCCGGCACCCTGACCACCCGGCACAACATCGCCTACTGGACCGGACAGGCCGGTGATCCGGCCGAGGCGCTACGGCTGTTCCGGGAGCTGCTACCCGACCGGGAGCGGGTTCTCGGCCCCGACCACCCCGACACCCTGGCCACCCGACACGAAATCGCCTACTGGACCGGGCGGACCGGTGATCCGGCCGAGGCGCTGCGACTATTCCGGGAGCTGCTACCCGACCGGGAGCGGGTTCTCGGCCCCGACCACCCCGACACCCTGACCATCCGGAACAACATCGCCGGCTGGATCGGGCAGACCGGTGATCCGGCCGAGGCGCTGCGGCTGCTCCGGGAGCTGCTACCCGACCGGGAGCGGGTTCTCGGCCCCGACCACCCCGACACCCTGACCGCCCGGAACAACATCGCCCACTGGACCGGGCAGACCGGTGATCCGGGCGAGGCGCTGCGGCTGCTCCGAGAGCTGCTACCCGACCTCGAGCGGATCCTCGGCACCGACCACCCCAACACCCTGGCCACCCGGCACAACATCGCCTCCTGGACCGGGCAGGCCGGTGATCCGGGCGGAGGTGAACGGTAGAAAGGGTGCGAGGGCGGTCGTGATCCCGGTGTCGTTCTGTTCGGGCAGCACCGTAGCCAGGGCGTAACGCAACACGTCTGCCTAGAGCCGGTCGAGATACTCCCGGCCTACGGCGCAGGGGTGATCTGGGGGAAGGCCGCGGCCAGCGCATCGCGCCACGGACGCAGCGGGGTCAGGCCCGCGTCGCTCCACGAACGGGACGACAACACCGAATAGGCCGGGCGCGGAGCCGGCCGGGGGAACGCGTCGGTCGTCGTCGGCGTGACCTTCGCCGGGTCCATCCCCAGCTCGGCGACGATCGCCCGAGCGAATCCGTACCAGGTCGTGTCGCCACCGCCGGTGCAGTGGTAGATCCCCGGCCTGGCCCCCGATGCCGCGAGCTCGATCAGCCCGGCGGCGAGGTCCACCGCCCAGGTGGGTGACCCTTGCTGGTCGTCGACCACCGACAGGGTGTCGCGCTCCGCCGCGAGCTTGGCGATCGTCCGGACGAAGTTGCGCCCGGACGCGCCGTACACCCAGGCGGTGCGCACGACGTAGGCAGAAGGACACAGCGCGAGCACGGCCTGCTCGCCAGCGAGCTTGGTCCGCCCGTATGCCGAACGCGGCGCGGTGGGGGCATCGGCCTCGTACGGCTTGTCCGCCGTGCCGTCGAAGACGTAGTCGGTGGAGACGTGAACCAGGGTTGCGCCGACCTCGGCACAGGCCGCGGCCAGCTGCGCCGGAGCGGTGGCGTTGGCGGCATACGCGCCCGTCTCGTCGGTCTCGGCGCCGTCGACGTCTGTCCAGGCGGCGGTGTTGACCACCACGAGACCGCCCTGGATCTTCGCGGGCCGGGCCTGGTCGGTGATGACCGCCCGCACCCGGGCCGCGTCGGTGACGTCGAACTCGGCGCGGGTGAAACCCGCCCAGGCAAGGACCCGCTCATCGGACTCCAGTAGCCGGCAGAGATCCGCTCCGAGCTGACCGCCGGCTCCCGTCACCATCACGCGCACCAGGTAAGTGTGGCAGACCTCGCCAGATGATCATCCACGGCCCATCCCATCACCCACCATGGATGAAATGACCATACCGCCATCGATTGATTACACAAAGTATCAGCCGTGCACTCAGGATCAGGGTTACCCGGCGCAGCGCCGGGCACGGCTGGCCAACCAGGTCTGGCCGTCACCGTCGTCCGGAGAAGGCAGCGATCAGACCCCCGGCGCCCCGGCGAGCACCCGACGACGTGCTGACCCGCGCCCGGTCCCGTCCACCGCGGGGGGTTGTCCTGCTGACAGCGTTGCACCTCACGCTGTTGGCGACCTACTCGTTCACATATCCGACCTGGACCGGTTACGACGAGGCCCAACACGTCGACATGGTCTACGGGCTGCTCCACGGCGGTGGATGGCCGGCGCCGGGCGACCGGATCATGGCGAAGGGGGTCGCCGCCACCTCGGACGACTTCGATCGCGGCCGGTACGCCGGGATGTTCCAGTCGGGTCGCAGATCCCCCAGTGATCCACCATTCGCCGCGATCAGGCCGACGCCCCGCGGCCGGCGCCTCTCCTTTGATGCGCTGGGCGGCCCCGAGCCGGTCACGGACGGCCGGCTGCCCAACCAGATCGTGCAGCACCCGCCGATGATCTATGTGGTCGGGGCGGGCATGCTGGCGGCCCTGCCGGGATCGTCGCGATGGGCATATGACCGGCAGGTCTGGGCGCTGCGCCTGCTCAACATCAGCCTTGTCGCTCCCCTGCCCCTGCTCGCCTGGGCGGCCGCGCGGCGGTTCGGGCTCTGCCAGCCGTTGGCACAGGCTGCCGCGGCAGTGCCGCTCGCCGTTCCCGGCCTGACCCGGGTCGGGGCCACGTTCAACAACGACGGACTGCTGATGTTCTCGGTCGGCGGACTGACAGTACTGATCGCCGGCGTACTGGCCGGTGACATGCGCCGGCGGACAGCGGTGGGCATCGCCCTGTCACTCACCGTGGCACTACTCACCAAGGCGCTGGCTCTGCCGCTGGTGCTGATGGTCGCGATCGCCTATCCGCTCGGCTGGGCGGCGCCCCGCGGACCACGCGGGCGCCGCTGCGCCCTGACCACCGGGTCCGGGCGGGCCGCGGTTGTACGCACGCCGCCGTGGCGGCCGGCGCTGCTCGCGATCGGGCTTGCCTGCGCAGCCGGCGGATGGTGGTGGGTCCGCAATTACATCCTCTACCACTCAATAGAGCCCAATGGATGGGCAACTGACCCACCACGGCGAGAACCGATCCTGCTACCGAAGTCATTCGGCACCTGGTACGGCTACTTCTGGCGAACGATCATCAGTCGGTTCTGGGGCGGTCTGGGAATGTTCGAACCGCCTGCGCTGTCCCGGGTCGCGACGCTCGCCGCGACGCTCGCCGTGACCGGGTGTGTCATCGCGGCTGTGACCCACCGCCGGGACGCCGGCGTGATCCGGCCTGGCCGGCGGCCTACCCGCCTAGGGGTTCACGTGCGTGCGCCGGTCCTGCTCATGCCGGTTTTCCTGGCCTATCTGCTGGTCGGCCAGCGAAGCTATGCCGACTACCTGGAGTCCACCCGTGCGATCGCCGTCCAGGGCCGATATCTGTACCTCGGCATCGTCGGCATCGCCGTGGTCACCGCCGGTGGGCTTGGCCGACTACTCAAGGGACGCGAGCGGCTGGCCGGCCTCGCCGTCCTGGCCGGCGCGCTGGCCATGCAGAGCGCGGCCCTCTGGGCCGTCTGCTCCTATTACTGGCTGCCGCCCGGTGCGTCCATTCCCATCCGGCACATTGTCGGTATCGTCGCAGCCATCGGGCGTTGGGCACCTGTTCCCGAAGGTGTCACCATCGCCACGTTCACCCTCTGTGTGCTTTTCGGGTGTCTCACGCTGGCGGAGGCCGTCCGCGAGGTCCGCGGGGATCGCGCCGGCGGACGTCGCGGACAGGCGCCCCGTGATCAAAAAGTCGCGCTCAGGACGTTGTGGCCACCGAGACACGCGAGTGGTCGCCGAGCATGAGGCGGTGTGCCCGCGGGCGGGCGTCCGACGGAACGACCTCGACGTCCCGGCCGATCAGCGAGTCCTCGATGCGTCCGATGTCGCGAATCGTCGCCCGCTCCAGCACGATCGAGTACTCGATCTCGGTGTTCTCGATCGTGCACGAATAGTAGATCGAGGTGAAGGGGCCGACGTAGGAGTCGACAAGCGTCGTGCCGCGACCGATGATCGCGGGCCCGCGCACCGAGGACCGCACCAGTGACGCGCCTTCCTCGATCACGACCCGGCCCACGATCGTGCTGTGCTCGTCGACCGCGCCGCGCACGTCGGGCTCAAGGGACTCCAGCAGGTGGCGGTTGGTCTCCAACATGTCGTCGAGCCGCCCGGTGTCCTTCCAGTACCCCTCGACCAGGTGCGGCGCGACCTCGTGGCCACGGTCCACCAGCCACTGAATCGCCTCGGTGATCTCCAGCTCACCCCGGCCAGACGGCTTGATCGCCCGCACCGCCTCATGGACGGCCACCCCGAAGAGGTAGACACCGACAAGCGCAAGATCGCTCGGCGGCTCCTCGGGCTTCTCGACCAGGCGGACGACGTGGCCCTGCGGGCCGAGCTCCGCCACACCGAACGCGGACGGATTGGAGACCTTGGTCAGCAGAATCAGCGCGTCCGGCCGACTACGCTTGAATTCCTCCACGAACCCGGAGATACCACCGATGATCAGGTTGTCGCCGAGATACATCACGAACGGCTCGTCCGCGAGGAAATCACGTGCGACGAGGACGGCGTGCGCAAGACCCAGCGGCGCCTCCTGACGAATGTAGGTGACCTTGATACCCAGCGCGGAACCGTCGCCGACCGCGGCCTCGATCTCCGCCGCGGTATCGCCTACGATGATCCCGACTTCGGTGATACCCGCTTCGGCGATCGCTTCCAGCCCGTAGAAGAGCACCGGCTTGTTCGCCACGGGAACGAGCTGCTTGGCTGACGTATGGGTGATTGGGCGCAACCGCGTTCCGGAGCCACCCGCGAGAACAAGAGCTTTCATGATCCGAACCCTATCGTGGGCCCCACCCCTGCCTGAAAGGCAGCCGAACACGCGAACGGGGACATGATCAGATTGTTTTCGACTGTCTCCGGCCACCCAGGCATACGGCTCGCCATATGGCGGAGCGCAGCTCCGCGCATGCGCTGCGCCTCGGGCGGGTACCTTCAGCAACCAGGACCACAGATGGCCACCGCATTACCGACGTCGGTAATGATATCGGCGGTGCCGGGTGGGCCGCGACCGCTCGACAGCACCGACCAGCAGGTGGACGACGTTCATGACCGCGAACCGGCGCCAGGTCGCGGCGGGGGTGGGAGGTGCGGACGCGGTGACCGTTTCGCCGGACACTCACGTGGACCCGCCGGCCGATCCGCCTCAGGAACCGTCCGACGATCTCCATGCGGACGACCCCCATGCGGACGACCCCCGGGCGGACGACGCCCCAGCCCAGCGCTCCCTGTTCCAGAAACTGACCCTCGCACTCGCAGCCGTCGTGTCAATGGCAGTTCTCGCGGTGAGCGGCGGTGGTTACGTCGTCTACCGCTACTTCGACGCCCAGATCACCAGAGTGCCGCTCGGTCTCGACGAGGCCGAACGGCCGGCGGAGGCCCCGCCGGGGACCGAGAACTTCCTGCTGGTCGGATCCGACAGCCGGGAAGGCACCGGTAACCAGTACCAGAGCGACGAAGTCGTCTCCGGACAGCGCTCCGATACGACCATGATTGCTCACCTCGACGCCAACGGAACAACCACATTGGTGTCGTTTCCCCGGGACACCCTCGTCACGATTCCCGGACACGGCCGCAACAAACTGAACGCGGCGATCACGATCGGCGGCCCGTCGCTGTTGATCAGAACGCTCGAGAACCTCACCAATATCAAAATCGACCACTTCGTGTCGATCGACCTCGCCGGCTTCAAGGCCATGACCGACGCCATCGGCGGAGTCACCATCTGTGTGCGACCGCTGCCGGGCGGCAGCACCTCGAACCTGCACGACGAGTGGTCCCAGTGGCACGGCGTCGTGGGTGAGAACCATCTCAACGGCGAGCAGGCACTGGCCTTCGTCCGACAACGCTACGGCCTACCCGACGGGGATTTCGACCGGATCCGGCGCCAGCAGCAGTTCATCAGCACGGTCTTCCAGAAGGCGACAAGCAACGGAGTGCTCGCCAATCCGGCGAAACTCGAGGGTCTGCTCGCGTCCGCGACGGGAGCGCTGACCGTGGACGACGGCACGACCGTGGACGACCTACGCAACCTCGCGAACCGGCTACGCGGGATGTCCACCGACGCGATCAGTTTCGAGACGATCCCCGTCCGAGAACCGACCAGGGCCGACGGCGCGAATTCCGCTGGGGAACTCCGGCGCTTCGGCTCGGTCCAGCTCTACGATCCGGGCCAGCTCGACACGTTCCTGGCGCCGTTGCGCGGGCACGGCACCGCAGCACCGAACCCGACGGGCGGTCCGGGCACGCCGGGCGCACAGCCCGAAGCGACGACGGTCCCACCGTCGGCGGTCACCGTCGACGTCCTCAACGGAACCACGACCAGCGGGCTCGCGAGCAGCGCCGCCAGGGATCTCGCGGCGGCCGGATTCCGGATCGCCCGGGTCGCAAGCGCCGAGCCCAGGCGCACGGAGACCACGCTCGTGCGCTACGGCCCGGACGGGCTCGCGGCTGCGCGGACGCTGGCCGCCGCGATTCCCGGGGTGGAGCTGCGCGAAGACCGGTCAGCGGGCACGCACGTCACCCTGGTGGTCGGTAGCGACTTCAACGGGGTCGCGACCCAGGCAATGGCATCCGCCCCGGCTGCGGGGGGTGATCCGCCAAAGAGTGCAACGGGATCGGCGAACAGCTCGCCGACGCCGAGTCCGGCCCCCACGACGCCGGCGGTGACCGCTACGGAACTGACCGCCAGCTGCACCTTCTAGTTTCGCCTCTGAGCCAGCCACGTCTCAGAGCCAGCCACGTCTCAGAGCCACCAAGGTCTCTGAGCCGGCAACGTCTCAGAGCGCCCGTGATCGCGTCACTTCCCGATGACCACTGGCGACCATATCGAGTAGCTTCAACGTTACCGCCCGCTGTTTCAGGCACCCGGTAGTGGGGTGTCCTGCGTCTCATGGCAACGTCAGAGGAGCTTTAAGCGTCCTTATCAGGCACAGGGGCATGTTCGCTCGTGGACGAGGCGCCGCGCGATTGCTCCGGTCAAGGAGGTTCGAAAAAGCCGGTGAGTGGCAGATCCATACGCCGGCCGGCGTTGCCGCCAGAGCTGAGCCCACGGCGTCCGTCGAACCTCCGGCGCCGCCCGGTCCGCTCACCGCTTCGGACGTTGTCCGTCGGCGCGGCGGCCGCACTGTCGCTGGTGGTTCTCGCCGTCAGCTCCGTCGGATGGGCGGCATACCGCTACTTCGACGACTCGGTCACCGGGGTCGCATGGTCGCCCGGTGGTGACCGGCCGCCCGAGCGACCGGGCGAGATGAACATCCTGCTGCTCGGCGACGACAGCCGAGCGGGCACCCACGGTGAGTACGGCCAGGTCGACGGGGTCCGCTCGGATACTACGATCATCGCTCACTTCGGCACGGACGGTTCGGTCACCCTGGTGTCATTTCCCCGGGACACCCTCGTGACCGTTGCCTCCGGCATCGCGCAAACCCCCCATGACGGGAAGGACAAGCTCACCAACGTCCTGTCCTACGCTGGCATCGAGGGGCTCACCCGCACGCTGGAGAACCTGACCAGCCTCAAGATCGATCATTTCATCTCGATCGATCTGGCTGGCTTCAAGACCATGACCGACGCGGTCGGCGGGGTGGACGTGTGCGTCGCGCAGCTTCCCGGCGGCGGCACGACCAATCTGCACGACAACTTCTCCCAGTGGCGCGGAAAGTTCGGCATCAACCACCTCAACGGTGACCAGGCGCTGGCCTTCGTCCGTACCCGCCACGCCCTGCCCGATGAGACCTACCGCGTCGCCCGCCAGCAGCAGTTCCTGTCCAAGCTGCTCGAAAAGGCAACCAGCGCAGGCGTGCTGACCAACCCCGTCAAGATCACCCAATTGATCGGCGCCGTCGGCGGGTCGCTCAAGGTTGACAACGGTCTCACCGAGAACGGCGCAATGATCAAAATGGCGCAGCGGTTGAGTGGCCTCGGCAGCGGAAAAGTGAAGTTCATCACGATCCCCACCCATGTACCACTGAAATCCGAAGGCGCCACCGACGAGCAGGGCACCATCACCCCTCACGGCAATGTGCTGTTCTACGAGCCGGTCGGGCTCTGGCAGGTCCTCGCGCCGCTTCGACCCGCGACCGGCGGCGACGCCCCCGCGGGCGCAACCGGTAGTCCGACGCTGCCACCGGGCCAGGTGACCATCGCCGAAGTTCGCAACAGGACCGGCCGTTCGGGTCTGGCCGTACAGACGACCACGGCACTCGGCGCGCTGGGGTTCGCCGGTTCCTTGCGGCCCACCACCGGTGCGGCCGGGCAGGTCGTCACGGAGATCCGCTACCCGGCCGGGCAGGAGGGCGCGGCGCGCGCACTGTCGGGTCTGATCGCCGGATCGCAGACGATCGAGGACCCGAAGATCAGCAACGGCCTCGTCGTCGTGCTCGGGGCCTCCTTCACGGGCGTGACCGGCGGGCAGGCGCCGCCGGCCGGGTCCCTACCCGGCTCCCGGGGTACACCCTCCACCGGCTCCAGCTCCACCGGCACCAGCTCCACCGGTACCGCTCCCGCTGTCCCCGGCTCAGCAGCTGCCCCGCCGCCGCCGCCCACGGTCGCCCCCGCGAACACATCCTGCACGGCGTGACCGCGATTCCCATCGGCTTCCCTGAGGTGTCAACTACCGTGAACGTCCTATGACACCATCAACGTCGCCCGCATCGACGTCTCCGGCGGGACGTCTGCTTGACGGCGTGGTGGACCGCGTTCTGGATGCCGCGCTCGCCGCGATACCGCCAGACGCCGTCGACCCCGCCGCCATGACCGATCGCCCGGGAATGACCGACACCGCCGGCGCGGACGGGGTCGCCGCGCTGCTCGCCCACCGGGTACGTGCCGACTCGGCACGTCCACTGCTGACGTTCTATGACGATGCCACCGGCGAGCGGACCGAACTGTCCGCGGCCACCGTGGACAACTGGGTTGCCAAGACCGCGAACCTGCTCGTGGACACGCTCGGGCTCGCTCCGGGAGACACGATCCGCATCGCGCTGCCGCCGCACTGGCAAACCGCGGTGGTGCTCCTCGCAGCGTGGTCGTCCGGCGCGCACGTCACCGTCACCCGGTCCGACGCCGACGCCGACGCCGACGCCGACGATCAGAGCGATCCCCCGGCGGCGGTGTTCCTGACCGAACAGACGGCCGACGCCGTGCTCGCGGCGGGCGAGCAGGGCGATGTCGTCGCCCTGTCGTTGCGCCCGATGGGCGGACGGCTCGCCCGGCCCATGCCGGGAGTACTCGACTTCGCCGGGGAGGTTCTCGCCCACGGCGACCGCTTCACGCCACCGCGTCCACCGGCAAACCAGCGGATCCTGGTGCGACTGGCTGGCTACTACGCCAGGGCCTGGGACCTCTCCGAACACGACCGCATCCTGACGACGGCCGGTTATGACACGCCGCAGGGGCTTCTCGCCGGGCTGCTCAGTCCCCTGGCCGCCGGGGCGTCGCTCGTCATCTGTCGAAACCTCGACCACACCCTCCTTGACCGCCGGGTCGCCGCGGAGCGTGTCACGGCTGTCTGCGGGCCGATGCCCGGGATGCGGGAAGCAACGTCTGACATACCGGCAGCAGCACCCGGTGTGCCAGCACACACCCCCGCGGGCACCCGTCGTCTCGGGGCGCCACTGCGGTGACCCAGCCGCAGTCAACGCTCGACAATAGCCTGTTGTGAATCTTCTGCCCGGATGATCGACGGTCGGGAGGCGACGCAATGGAGAGCGGGTTCCCGTTCGCGACGCCCGAACACCGGGTATAAGAACGACCGGCACGAGGGGCGTGGATGAAGAAACGGGGCTGGGGTGCGTAGATGGCAGTCTCGAGCGATCTTCGTCTGAGCGTCATCGGTACCGGCTACCTGGGCGCGACCCATGCGGTCTGCATGGCGGAACTGGGATTCGACGTGGTCGGCGTTGATGTGGACCCGGTCAGGATCAGACGTCTCGCCGCCGGCGAGACGCCGTTCTTCGAACCAGGGCTGGAGGAGCTCCTGCGCAAGAACCTGGAGGCTCACCGCCTGCGTTTCACCACGTCCGTGACGGACGCCGCCGCCACCGCGGACGTCCACTTCATCTGTGTAGGGACTCCACAACTTCCCGGGGCGAATGCGGCCGACATGCGCCATGTTGACGCCGCCCTCACCGGGCTGCTCAGAGCTGGGATCCGGCCGGGGGCGCTCATCGTCGGAAAATCCACCGTGCCCGTCGGCACGGCCATGCGACTGGCGGGACGGCTCGACGCCGAGGCCCCCGCCGTGGAGCTGGCGTGGAACCCGGAGTTCCTGCGCGAAGGCTTCACTATTGACGACACCTTGCGGCCCGACCGCCTGGTCTTCGGTCTGCCACCCGACCCGGCCAGGGCACGGGTTGCCGAGGCGGTCCTGCGCCGCGTCTACGCCGCCCTCATCAACGCAGGTGTGCCGGTTGTCGTTGCCGACTATCCCACTGCTGAACTGGTAAAGCTCGCCTCGAACGCGTTCCTCGCAACCAAGATCTCTTTTATCAACGCAATGGCGGAGATCTGCGAGGTCACCGGTGGGGACGTCACCAACCTGTCCACCGCGCTGTCCTACGACAGTCGCATCGGCGGGCAGTTCCTGCACGCCGGCCTCGGCTTCGGTGGGGGCTGCCTACCCAAGGACATCCGTGCGTTCCAGGCCCGCGCGGACGAGCTCGGTGTCGGCCGGGCGCTCGGCTTCCTCGCGGAGGTCGACGCCATCAACTCGCGTCGGCGCACCAGAACCGTGAGCCTGACCACCCGGCTACTGGGCGGGACGGTCGCCAACAAGAAGATCGCCGTTCTCGGGGCGGCGTTCAAACCCAGCTCCGACGACATCCGCGACTCGCCGGCCCTCGACGTCGCGGGCGCCCTACACCGCGCCGGCGCCACGGTAACCGTCTATGACCCGGCGGCGATCCCCAACTGCCGCGCCGCTCACCCCCAGCTGACCTACGCGAACAACGCCGTCCACGCCGCGGTCGGTGCCGACATCCTGCTGCACCTCACCGAGTGGAGCGAGTTCCGTGAACTCGACCCCGCCACGCTCACCCAGGTGGTCGCCGGCGCGATCATCATCGATGGCCGTAACGCCCTGGACCCGGCCGCGTGGCGCGCGGCCGGCTGGGCCTACCACGCCTTGGGCCGGCCCGCCTGACCGGGCCGGCGGCCCCAGAATGATCACTCGACGACTTCGTGCAGGGTGCCGCTCGCCACGTCATAGATGAAACCGCGAACCGACCCCGAGGTGACGAGGAAGGGATCGGAGCGAAGTCGCGAGATGGACGCCCGGACGCTCGCCTCAAGATTGGCGAACGTGTGGACGGGCCAGGCCGGGCGGAACCCCGCGTGTTCGAACAGCTTGTCCCGAAATCCATCGTCGGTGATGGTCATCATCCCGCACTGGGTGTGATGCAACAGGATGATCTCCGTTGTGCCGAGCTCGTGCTGGCTGACCGCCAGCGAACGGATCACGTCGTCGGTGACCACGCCGCCGGCGTTTCGCAGGACATGCGCGTCGCCCTCAGCCAGACCCAGCAGCGCATGAACGTCCAGGCGAGCGTCCATGCAGGCCAGGACTGCGACACCGGTCGCGGGCCTGGCCGGACGCGCCCGCATCGGCGCGCCATCGGCCTGGCGTGCGGCCGCGAAGGCCCCGGCACGCTCCACCATCGAATCCGTGGCGGTGCGCGAGTGACCGACGGGACCCAGGTGAGCGGTGGTGGTAGTGGTGCGTGCGCCGGCGGCCCGCACTGAGCCTCGGCTGTCGACCATGGTCATCGTGGTGCAACCTCCATCGGCGCGGTGGACACAACAGAACCACGTTCGTCCGTTCGTGCACGGCAGCGTCGCCGGGAATCCACCGGTGCGGCACGCCGCCCCGCCGCGACCCGGTTGGGAACGCTCCGGGACACCGCGTGGCGGGCCGTCACCACAGCCGGCCGAAACAAGGATGACGCGACCACGCCGTTTTCGCCACCAGTACGGACCACCGCGGATCAGAACCCACGTCGCGCCAACCGGACCCGCGATCGAGTCACCAAACGAAGCAGGGGGCATACTTGCCGCAAGGGATCGGCCCTGCGGACGATCCGACGATCGCGGGTCGGGCGTTCTCGCCCGGCTACGACTGTCGGTACACCCGTCCGCAGCCGGCCCGTGCCGGTGAGATCGCCGCCCGGACTACCGTTTCGTGCACGGCGCGGGGTCCGCTCGTACGCCGGGCTTCCGTTGTCCCGCGAAGCATCGGAAAGGGGATCGGGGCTCTCGAGGGCCACTGAGCGGGAACCAATCCAGCCAAGGGTGACCTCATTGTGATCTTTCCGGTCACCGGCGGCGCCAAGGACTTGACAGGCCGACGGTCACGCGATCATGGATGTGCTCGCACGGCCGGCGGCCCCACGTAACCAGGGGGGTGGCGGATGAGTCGGTGGAAACCGTCTGTAGGCTCAGCCGGTGATACAAATCGGTCAACAGCATCCGAAGTGAGCGTGGCACCGGTGGCGGCCAACGCGAAGCAGTCACGTTGGCCGGTACTCGACCACGAGATGGCGAAGTTCGGCGTGATCGGCCTCGCCTGCTACGCCATTGACGTCCTCGTCTTCAACCTGTGCCATGGGCTTGTCGGCATGGACCCGATCAGCGCGAAAACCGTGTCCACCATCGTGGCCGCGACCTGCGCCTACGTCGGCAACCGGCACTGGTCGTTCACGCACCGGGCCAGGACGGGCCTACGACGTGAATACACCCTTTTCGTCATCTTCAACGCCATCGGCCTGGCAATCGCCCTGGGATGCGTCGGGTTTGCCAGCCATGTGCTGAACCTGCACGGCGTGCTTGAGCTCAACCTGGCCGCAAACGTGGTCGGCACCGGGCTCGGCACCATCTTCCGATTCTGGGCATACAAGCGGTGGGTGTTCCTGCACCCCGACGACCCGAAAGCGCTGCTGCACGCCGCAGCCGATGCGCAGCGTCGGCACAGCGTCCCCGAGCCGGCCGGCCGCGCCTAGGAGCAAGGTCCTAGGACCTAGGACCAAGAACCGAGGGCCAAGCCGAGGTAACCAATCAGGATCGAAACAGGAACCGCCGTTCCGATTCTGATTGGTTCCCGTCAGCCTGGGATGCGCTACGCTCTCGGACGAGCCCGCACGTTTCCTTCTCGTCGGCGTCGCGGCTTGGGACGGCAAACGGAACGCGTCGACGGTCACCGGATGACACGCGTTCGGTTGAGACCGGTTGGCGGAAGGCAGCGTGATCATGATTTGTGCTGCCCGGGGCCTCAGGAAGCCTAGGTCACAGGGGGACGCCGTGGTGCGGCCTACGCTTGACGCCCGTCCCGGGGGTCGTCCGCGGGATGAGTCACGGGACGGCGCAATCCGTCGTGCCACCCTCCAGCTACTCGCCGAGGTGGGCTACGACGGGGTCACCATGGACAGGGTGGCCACCCGGGCGAAAGCCGGCAAAGCCACGATCTACCGCCGTTGGCCTTCCAAGGTCGCCCTGGTCATGGACGCGATCACGACAATGGCCGAGCAGTCCGTACCCGTTCCCGACACCGGCTCGTTCCGCACGGACATGCTGGCGTTCCTCTCCTCGTACCGGGATGCCATCGGCGATGATCGCGGCAGAATCATGGCCGAGCTGGTGTCGGAAATGCCCCGTAATTCCGAGCTGCGGGACGCTCTGCGTAATGGGCTACTCGCCCAACGCAAAGCCGCGGCCGATGTCATCGTGCACCGTGGTATCGCCCGCGGGGAGATCGGCGCCGGTGCCGACCACGCGATGCTCATCGAGCTCGGACCGGCACTCGTCCTGCAACGGATTCTGCTGTCCGGTGAAGTCGTGGACGCCGCGTTCATGGAACGGATCGTCGACGATCTGATCATTCCCTATGCCGTCCACGGCCAAGCGGGCCAACGGGCGTTCGACGATCATCAGATCACCCGCCCGCAGGCCGCAGTTCCCCTAGCACTAGCGGAACAGCCGACGACCTGATCCCGGAACACCGCGGGCACCGCGAGCACCGCGGGCACCGCGAGCACCGGATCGGGACGGTTTTTCCAGCCGCGCGATAATGGCCGCAGGCTCGAGAACGTCCGAGGATGCGGGGGAGATGTGGCAACCGGCCTGACACTCGCGGTCGACCTCGGCACAGGCTGCACGTCCGCCTGCGTCGACGTGGACGGCCGCGGGGTATCCCTGCGACTCGGGCCGGACGGGCCAATGCCAGCAGTGGTCACCTTGAGTAATGACGGACGGCTGTTAACCGGTACCGCGGCCGTGGAGGTCGCGGCCGCGCATCCCGACCGCGCCCAGCGCCATCCATTACGGGCGCTGGAGACGACCGATCAGGTCCAGCTCGCCGAAATGACCATCCCCACGATCGAACTGATCGCCGCCGTCCTGCGCCAGGTTCTGCACGAGGCGACCCGCCATGCTCCGGGCCCACCGCCGGGCCAGGTTGTCCTCACCGCGCCGGTCCGCTGGACGTCAACGGAGATCGACAAACTCCGGGCGGCCGCTGCCAGGGCGGGGCTCACCGACATCGTGCTGCTCCCGGAACCGATCGCGGCGGCACGCTGGCATGCCGATCCGGCCGGCATCCGCGCGGGCACGGCCGTTGCCGTGTACGACCTGGGCGCCACGACCCTCGCGACGACGATTCTCACCGCGACACCCAACGGATTCGAAATCCGCGGGGAACCCGGCGGCAATCCCGCCTTTGGCGGCGAGAACATCGACGACATCCTCCTCCGTCGAGTGGCAGAACGGGCACGCACAGTTGACTCACGTGGATGGGACGCGCTGTGGGCCGACCTGAGTCCATCCACGCGCCAGCGCCACCACCAACTGCGCCAGCAGGTTGTGGCGGCCAAGGAAGCACTGTCGACAACCACCGTCTGCACTGTCGCGGTAGGCGGATCCATCGGTGACATCGAGGTCACCCGGGCGGACCTGGAAGCGTCGATCGAAGGTGACCTACGCGCGACCGTGACGGAGTTGCTCCGCACAGCGCAGAACGCGGGGGTCCGACCCGGCGAGCTCACCGCGATCTTTCTTGTCGGCGGTTCGACCCGCATCCCACGGGTTTCGGCGCTGTTGGCGGAGATGACTGGCGTCCGGCCCCGGCCCGCCGGCGACCCCCAGGCCGCGATAGCGCTGGGCGCCCTGCTGACCGCGACCACCGCGACCGCGGGACCCGGTGTGAGACCGGAACCGGCCCTCCACGCCACCCGCGTCCTGCCGGCGTCCGCCGCCGGCATGGCCGCTGGCCCCAACCCGTCCGCACCCCGGGATCAGTATCCGCCGACCGCGGGCTACCCGTTCGGCGAGCAGCAGCCCTCGGGTCCGTACCCGCCGACCGCGGGCTACCCGTTCGGCGAGCAGCCGCCCTCGGGTCCGTACCCGCCGCCAGGCGCGTACCCGCCGCCAGACGGTTACCCGCCGCCAGGCGCGTACCCGCCGCCAGGCGCGTACCCGCCGCCAGGCGCGTACCCGCCGCCAGACGGTTACCCAGGCGGACCGCCGCAGCGGCGGCCGTCGCGCCGGCGACCCACCGCCACGGTCGGAGTGATCGTCGCGCTCCTGGCCCTCGCCGTCAGCATCCCGGTGATCGCATTTACCATGACACGTTCGGACAAACCCAACCCCAGCCCGACCGCAAGCCGAACCCTGCCGGCGATCCCGACCGGACCGGCCGACACGTCGCGGCCCACCTCGTCGGCATCACCATCACCATCCGCATCCGCATCTGCATCGGCCAGCGGTTCCGCCGCCGGGCTGACCGTGGCCCAACGCAGGCTGTCGGCAGTGCTCGATCCCGCCGAAATGACCGACTGCGAGGCGAATCCGGATGGCGAGGACTCCGACGTCGACGCGTCGCTGAAGTGCGCGGCGAGCAACGGCACAACCGTCATCGCGTTCCATTACTACACCGCGAGATCCCTGCGCAACGACGTCGACTACCGGTCCGGTCAGATCAACGACGAGGGCGCCTGCGAGAACGGCCGTTCCAGCGTCGGAACCTGGCAGGTGGGCAGCAATTCCAGCGTCGATGCCGGCGCGCTCCTGTGCTACTACCACAGTGGGCAGTTTGTGATGTTCTGGAGCTACGACTCGGACCTGGTCAGCTTCGCCGCCGCGGACACCGACGCCGCATCCCTCTACCAGTGGTGGAAGCGGTTCGACCCGCTGGCCTGACCCGGCCAGCTACCGGCCCTGCTGTCTACCGGCCCTGCTGTCTACCGGCCATAGCCGTCGGCGTCAGCATCGGCGCCGGCCGGCCCTCGGCGCCGGACCTCGATGTCCTCGACCAGCCGGTAGAGGGTTGTATGCACCTCTTCGACCCGGGGCAGGTTCGCCAGTACCACCTGACCCCGTTCGCCGGCGCTTTCGATGGTCAGTGTGCCGGATCCCAGGAGGCGCTCGACGAACGAATGGTGGAACGAGACATCGTTGAGCCGCTGGAGCGGGATGTCCCGGCCGGTGCGGGAAAGAATTCCCGTCCGGATGACAACGCGCTCCGTCGTCACCACATAGCGTGTCGTGATCCACCGCAACCACGGCCGCAGGCTGGTGAAAAGGAGCAGGGCCGCCGCAGCCGTGATGAGGACCCACTGCGCCGGGTGCTGGAACGAGCCCGCCGGGATCGCCAGTACACCGAACAGGGTCAGGCCGAGAACGACGACAAACGCGCTGACCGGCGCGACCAGCCTGATCCAGTGTGGATGGAGGTGTAGGACAACCTCTTCGTCACTGGTGAGAATGCTCTCTGGAAATCCCACACGGCCGATCGTCTCACCATCGCCGCACCGGGAGGGCCCGAGGGTCGACCGGCTCGGCGTCAGCGCAGGTGAACAACGTCCGCCGCGGCGAAAGCCCGGCCGTCCACGACAAGGCGGCCGTGGACGTCCACGTCTGTGGCGGTGCCCACAACGACGGCGCCGTCGGGCAGCTCGACCCGCACCGCCCGGCCGAGCGTCGCACACACCGAGCGGTAGGCGTCGACGGCGCGGCCCGGCTCGGCCAGCCAGGCCCGGTATGTGGCGGCGACGTCCCGCAGCAGCTCGATCAGCAGTTCCCCCCGGCCCACGGCCGGGCGTGACCCCCGCCGCTGGCAGAGCGCCACGCTGGTTGCTCCCGGGGGCAGCTCATCGACATCCGTCTCGACGTTCAGGCCGACCCCGACGATCACTGCCGCCGTTGCGGGCTGGCAGGGAACAGCCTCGGCAAGGATTCCCGCCAGCTTGGCGCCGTCCACCAGGACGTCGTTGGGCCACTTGAGAACGGCCGGGATGCCCGCCAACCGGCGCAGCGTGGCAACCAGCGAGGCGCCGGTTACCAGCGGCAGCCAGCCGAGCGCTCCGGCCGGCACGGTTGGCCGCAGCAGCACCGAAAACGTGAGCCCCGCGCCCGCCGGTGAAACCCAGGACCGCTCCAGGCGCCCCCGCCCCGCCCACTGCAGCTCGGCGACGAGCACCCGTCCTTCACCGGCGCCGGCTTTCGCGGCCGCCACCAGATCGGCGTTGGTCGAGCCGGTCTCCCCGACTACCTGTACGTCCAGGCCGTCGTCGGCGAGAGCCGCCGCCAGCAGGCCGGCGTCCAGTGGCAGCCGCCGTGGCTGTGTTTTCGATGTCCGCATGTCAGCCAGGGTGCCACCGACGAACGTGTTACCGGAGCGTTATGGTGGCGAGCCTCGGGTTGACTGGCCTCGGGTTGACTGGCCTCGGGTTCGCTGACCTCAGGTTGGCGGGCTGGGACGCCGACGCGTCGCGCGCGGGCGCGGGCGCGGGTTTGTGCCCTCCGCGCGCGAATCGAGCACGTGGGGCCGTACCCGCCGTACGCTGCCCGGCATGGTACTTCCTGTTCCCGCTGAGAACCCCGCGCAGGGTTCGGTACCCGATCTTCTGACAGCCACCGGCAAGATCGCCGAGTTGAAGCGGGTCAACGACGACGCGGTACACGCCGGTTCCCAGCGGGCCGTCGACGCCCAGCACGCCAAGGGCAAGATGACAGCCCGTGAGCGAATCGAGGCATTCCTCGACCCCGGGTCGTTCGTCGAGACCGACGCGTTCGCCCGACACCGCGCGCATGACTTCGGACTCGAGCAGAACCGTCCCTACGGTGACGGGGTGGTAACGGGCTACGGCACTGTGGACGGCCGCCAGGTGTGTGTGTTCAGCCAGGACTTCACCGTTTTCGGCGGCAGCCTGGGCGAGGTCTTCGGCGAGAAAATCGTGAAAGTCATGGACCTGGCGCTCAAGACCGGTTGCCCGATGGTGGGCATCAACGACTCGGGTGGCGCGCGCATCCAGGAGGGCGTGGTCTCGCTCGGGCTCTACGGCGAGATCTTCTATCGCAACGTGATGGCATCGGGCGTCGTCCCGCAGCTCTCACTGATCATGGGTCCGTGTGCCGGCGGTGCCGTCTACTCCCCCGCCATCACCGACTTCACGCTGATGGTCGACAAAACCAGCCACATGTTCATCACCGGCCCGGACGTCATCAAGACCGTGACCGGCGAGGACGTCGGCATGGAGGAGCTGGGCGGCGCGCACACCCACAACTCCCGCAGCGGTGTCGCCCACTTCCAGGCCGCGGACGAGCTCGACTGCCTGGAAACCGCCAAGGCACTGCTGGCGTTCCTGCCGTCGAACAACATGACCGACCCGCCCGGCTTCGCCGAGGTGACCGATGTCCAGGCGGAGGTCACCGCCGAGCTGGACGTGTTCATCCCGGACTCGCCCAACACCCCGTACGACATGCACACGGTGATCGAATACGTGCTCGACGAGGGCGACTTCCTCGAGGTCCACGCCCAGTTCGCGCAGAACATGATCTGCGGCTTCGGACGGGTCGACGGGCGTTCGGTGGGCGTCGTCGCCAACCAGCCGATGCATTTCGCCGGCACCCTCGACATCGATGCCAGTGAGAAGGCGGCACGCTTCGTCCGGACGTGCGACGCGTTCAACATTCCGATAATCACCCTGGTCGATGTTCCCGGCTTCCTGCCCGGTACTTCGCAGGAGTGGAACGGAATCATCCGTCGGGGCGCGAAGCTCATCTATGCCTACGCCGAGGCCACGGTCCCGAAGGTGACTATCATCACCCGCAAGGCCTATGGGGGTGCATACGACGTCATGGGGTCGAAGCACCTGCGGGCCGACATCAACCTGGCCTGGCCGACCGCGGAAATCGCGGTGATGGGCGCCCAGGGCGCTGTGAACATCATTTACCGTCGGGAGCTCGCGTCCGCCGCCGACCCGGAAAGCCGCCGCGCGGAACTGATCGCGGACTACACCGAGCACTTCGCCACGCCCTACATCGCCGCCGAACGCGGGTATGTGGATGCGGTGATCACCCCGTCGGTCACCCGCCGCGAAGTGATCCGGGCCCTGCGACTGCTGCGGACCAAGCGGGAGTCACTCCCGCCCAAGAAGCACGGAAACATTCCGCTTTAGTGCCGCCCCGGGGACTGCGGCCTGCGGGCGCGCGATCTGACGATCATCGTGCGCCCGTTGGCCCGTTGGCCCGCTGGCGACCCGGGGACTTCGGCCTCCGGCGATGCGAGAAGAACCACGATCGCATCGCCTTTGGGCCGCCAGGTGCAGCTCGCACGTTCATGAAGGGAGCGTCAGGTGGACAACAGCGGCGACGGCCCGACCCGTCCATATCTGCGGCTTGTGCCGGCGAACGCATCCGCCGAGGAGATTGCCGCGTTGGTCGCGGTGGTCCGCCTGCGGGCAGCGGTGCCACCGCCCGAGTCGGCGGCGCCGTCGGGTTGGACCGACCGGGCCGCGACGTTCCGCCAGAACGTGCATTCCGGCCCGAACACGTGGCGGCAAACCGGTTTCACGCAGGGTGTCCGCACCCGAGCCGACTGGTAACCCACGGTCCGCGGCTGAGAACCCTCGCTGAACGCCCGCCGCCGGCAACAGCTGCCCAGGTCCCCGCGACGCCGCGTCCCTATTGCCGGGCGCCCTAAACTCAGCCACCCTGAACGAGGACGGGAGAAACGTGCGTAAGATCCTCATCGCCAACCGGGGAGAGATCGCTGTCCGGGTTATCCGCGCGTGCCGGGACGCCGGATACGCAAGTGTCGCGGTGTACGCCGAACCCGATATCGATGCGCTCCACGTCCGAATTGCCGACGAAGCGTACGCCCTCTCGGGCAGCACACCGGGCGACTCCTATCTACGGATAGACAAGATTCTCGACATCGCTCGGGTGAGTGGCGCCGACGCCGTCCACCCCGGGTACGGATTCCTCTCGGAAAACGCAGACTTCGCCGAGGCGGTCGTCGCCGCGGGCCTGACCTGGATCGGCCCACCGCCCGAGGCCATCCGGCGCCTGGGCGACAAGACCGCCGCCCGCCACATCGCCCTGGCCGTGGGTGCGCCGCTCGCGCCCGGCACGGCCGACCCGGTCGCCGGCGTCGCGGAGGTCGTGGCGTTCGCGGATCAGTACGGCCTGCCGGTCGCCATCAAGGCTGCTTTCGGTGGCGGCGGGCGCGGGCTCAAGGTCGCGTGGAATGCCGACGACCTACCCGAGCTCTTCGAAAGCGCGGTGCGGGAGGCCACCGCCGCCTTCGGCCGGGGCGAGTGCTTCGTCGAGCGCTACCTGGACCAGCCACGCCATGTCGAGACCCAGATCCTCGCTGACAACCACGGCACCGTCGTCGTGGTCGGCACCCGGGACTGTTCGTTGCAGCGCCGCTACCAGAAACTCGTCGAAGAGGCCCCGGCTCCGTTCCTCACCGAGGAACAGCACACCTCACTCTATGAGGCATCCCGGGCCATCTGCCGGGAGGCCGGCTACGTCGGCGCGGGCACGGTCGAGTTCCTCGTCGCCCGGGACGGCATGATCAGCTTCCTTGAGGTCAACACCCGGCTACAGGTCGAGCATCCGGTCACCGAGGAGACCAGCGGCGTCGACCTCGTCCGTGCGCAGTTCCGCATCGCCGAAGGCGAAGCGCTCGACCCGGCGGACCCGACTCCGCGAGGGCACTCGATCGAGTTCCGTATCAACGGCGAGGATCCGGGGCGTAACTTCCTGCCGGCCCCGGGCACGGTCACCCGGTTTGTCGCGCCCACCGGCCCGGGCGTGCGGGTCGACGCCGGCATCGAGTCCGGCGCCGTCATCGGCGGCGCCTTTGACTCGCTGCTCGCCAAGCTGATCGTCACCGGCGCGACCCGAACCGAAGCGCTGGAGCGCGCCCGCCGCGCGCTGGACGAGATGGTCGTCGACGGCATGGCCACGGTGCTGCCGTTCCATCGCGCCGTCGTACGGGACCCGGCGTTCGCACCGGCCGACGCGACCGAGCCGTTCCGCATACACAACCGCTGGATCGAGACCGAGTTCGACAACACCATCCCGGTCTTCACCGGCGGGGTGGATGCCGACACCGGGCCGGCGGAACGGGAGTCGGTGGTGGTCGAGGTCGGCGGCCGACGCCTTGAGGTCGTCCTACCCGCGGGCTTCGGAGCCGCGGCCGGCCCGGCGCCCGGTCGCACCGCCCCGCCCCGGCGACGCTCCGGCTCGAAAGCCGCGCGCGCCGTCACCGGCAACGCGCTGACCAGCCCCATGCAGGGCACCATCGTCAAGATCGCAGTCAGTGACGGCGACACGGTCGAGCCCGGCGACCTCGTCGTCGTCCTGGAAGCGATGAAGATGGAGCAGCCGATCACCGCGCATCGGGCGGGTACCGTGACCGGGCTCGCCGCGACCGTCGGCGGCGTCGTCTCCAGCGGCGCCGTCCTGTGTGAGATCAAGGACTAGAAGGAATCTGTTCGTAGGCTGGCCCCATGGACGCTGGTAGCAAGAGGGCTCTGTCCTCAGACCACCTGAACCCGGCTGCGCCCGCCAGCCCGCAGCCCGCCAGCCCGCAGCCCGTCCGGGAGCCGCGTCCGCCCCTGACCGGTCGGGTGTACTACCTGGTGGGTGGGACGCTGCCACCGCAGTACTCGTCATGGGTGTCGCACGATCTGACGGGTCCGCGGTGGCAGGTCCGGCAGGCTTCCCGCCTGCCGCTGCTCATGGTGCCGTTCGCGATCGTGTTCGCACTGTTGCCCGGGCGGCTGGACGTCCGGCTCACCATTTCGATCTTCCTGCTGGCCGCGGCGGTGGGGCTCGGATTCGCCACCGCCGGTCACTTCCGCAACCGACGCCTCGTCCAGCACGGCTTTCCACCGGTTGTCCCGCCCGAGGAAGACGAGGCCATCGATCAAAACCCCGCGAACAGGTCCCGGGGGATGGCGATCCGTGCGGCTTCGGACAAGGAACCGGAAACCGAGGGATAGATCGCAAACGTGTGGGCGACCTGGTCGACGGTCAGACCATTGGCGACCGCCAGCGACACCGGAAAGATCAGTTCTGATGCCCGCGGCGCCACGATGACCCCGCCCAGGATGCTGCCGCTACCGGGCCGGCAGAACAGTTTGACAAAGCCGTCAGTGACGGCCTCCATCTTCGCGCGCGGGTTCCGGGCGAGCGGGAGGACCGTGGTGTGAGCAGCAACCGCGCCTGATTCGATCATCCGCTGGGAGATGCCGACGGTCGCGATCTCCGGTTCGGTGAAGATGTTCGACGACACGGTGCCCAACCGCAGTGGGGTGACCGCCTCACCGAGCGCGTGCCACATCGCGATCCTGCCCTGCATGGCGGCGACGGACGCCAGCGGCAGTACACCGGTGCAGTCACCGGCGGCGTACACGCCGGGCACCGACGTTCTCGACATCCGGTCGACCTCGATGTGACCGGTGGCGCTGCGTCGAATCCCGACATCGGTCAGGCCGATGTCGGAGGTTCGCGGTACCGATCCGACCGCCATCAGGACGTGGCTGCCGCTGATGATCCTGCCGTCGTCGAGATCCACTTCTACCCCGCCGGTGACCCGGCGGGCCGCCGTTGCCCGGGACCGGCCCAGCACCGTGACGCCCCTGCGCTGGAAGACATCCTCCAGCACCCGGGCCGCGTCGGGATCCTCACCGGGCAGTACTCGGTCGCGGGAGGAGACAAGCGTCACCTGTGCCCCGAGCGCCCGGTAGGCGCTGGCGAACTCGGCGCCGGTGACACCGGACCCGACCACGATCAGATGTTCGGGCAGCCTGTCGAGGTCGTAGAGATGGCGCCAGGTGAGAATTCTCTCACCATCGGGTGTCGCCGCCGGCAGGATCCTCGGCGACGCGCCGGTGGCGATCAGCACGATGTCACCGAAAAAGGCCTCGCCGGAATCGATCTCGACGGCATGCGGACCGACCAGCCGCCCGTGGGCGTGCACGACCCGGACGGCCTCCTTCTCCAGCCGGGTCTCGATGTCCCGGGACTGCGCCTGCGCCAGCCCACGCACCCGGGCATAGACCCGCTCAATATCAACGCTGACGCCGGCGGGAAGCCCGGGGCCGGGTGTCGCGCGGGCATCCCAGCCCGCTTCGGGCAGCACGAAACCCCCGTCACGTAGCCGAACACCGAGCGAGGGGGCCGCGGCCAGTGCGGTCATCGCCGCCGATGTGGCGATCAACGTTTTGGACGGAACACAGTCAGTGAGAACACAGGCACCCCCCGTCCCATCCGAATCGATGAGCGTGACAAATGCCCCGAGCTCGGCACCGACAAGCGCCGCCTCATACCCTCCGGGGCCTCCTCCGAGGATGACGATTCGCGGCACGTACGCGCTCCCTTCCGTGGACGGGCTGCTCTCCAGCTAGCCGGGGACTGCGGCCTCCGGCGGCGCACGAGGAACAGCATCGCGCCGCCTTTGGCCCTCCAGCTAGCCGGGGACTGCGGCCTCCGGCGGCGCACGAGGAACAGCATCGCGCCGCCTTCGGCCCTCCAGCTATCTTGCCTCCCGCCGCGCGCCGCACCGCTGGGATCCGGAGCGACTTTCGTACAATCGGGGAAGGCGGCCCGCTGGGCTGGCGCGTCAGCCCCGCCGGCCTGGACCGGCCCGGCCCGTCACCGCAGTCGGGCGGAAGGTGGGTACGGTAGGCGCCAGTGGAGATTCTTGAAATATGCCGTCGCACGAACGGTGACGGTCGCGACGAAAGAGCCTGCGAAAGACGCACGCCATGACCATGTACGCCGCCTACGGCAGCAACCTCGATCCGGCCCAGATGAAGGAACGCGCGCCGCGCGCTCCGGTCATCGGGACCGGCTGGATACACGGCTGGAGACTCACCTTCGGCGGCGAGGACGTCGGTTGGGAGGGCGCGCTCGCCTCGATCGTCGAGTCCCCCGGATCCCGGGTCTACGTGATGCTCTACGACATCGACCGGCGTGACCTGCGACAGCTCGACGTGTGGGAAGGCGCCGACGCGGGCCTCTACACCCGCATCCGCGTCCGGGTGTCCACGCTGGACGGCGAGGCGTTGGCCTGGACGTACGTGCTGGACGCCTACGAAGGCGGCCTGCCGTCCAAACGGTACGTGTCGATCATGGCTGACGCGGCGGAACGGGCCGGCGCCCCGGCCGACTACGTCGCCTACCTGCGCAGCCGCCCGACCGCCTAGGCAGGGCGCTTGCGCAGCCGCCTACGGATTGTCGATCGGCGCGGAGCGTATGACCGAGTCCAGGTGCCCAAGCGGCTTCTGGTGCCCAAACGGCTCCTGGTGCCCGACGGCCTGCCCACGGGCGGCCAGCTCGTCGCCCAACAACCCGAGGATGCGCACGAGGTCGGCCTGGTCCTGCGCGGACAGTGCGTCGAACAGCGTCGAAGCCCGTTCGATGTGTTCACGACCGAGCCTGTCCACGACCCGTTCACCCTTGCTCGTCAGGGTGATGAGCGTCGCCCGGCGGTCGTTCGGATGCCGGGCACGGCATACCAGACCTTCGTGCTCGAGGGTGTCCACGAGCCCGGTGACGGCCCGGGCCGTCGTTCCGAGATCCTCGACAAGATCGCGCATGATAGGCGGATGCGGATGGTGTCGCAGAGCCGACAGTAGCCGCACGCCAGCCGGGCTCACACCACCGAAGCCAACAGTAGTCTTTACGTAACGCACCCAGGCGGGACCGAACCGGGCAAACGCATAGAATACCTGCTCCCGCAGGGGGCATCCGATTCCATCACCATGCGCCGCCTTTCGATCACTCATCGGACAAACCATTACTGGCTTCACAATCACTGGTGGTACTGTTACCGACGTCAACATACGTAAGCACAGATCATCTTAACGAGTAGGGAGACGCCGATGCCGGCGCTCGCACGCTGGTGCCTCCGGCACCGTCGTCTTGTGATCCTTTTCTGGATCGTTGCCTTCGTGGTCGGCGGCGCCACAGCCGGCACCACCACCAAACGCCTGACCTTCGACTTCTCCCTACCCGGTCAGCCCGGCTTCGAGACCTCCCAGAAGATACTCGCGACCTACCACACCCAGGGTCAGGCAGCGCCGGACATCCTGGTGCTGGCCGCGACGCCCGGGGAGAAGGTCGACGACCAACAGGCGGCGAGCACATTCGCCGCGGTCGAACACGACGTGCCCGGCGTGCGGGTCGTCGGGAAGGCCGCGACCGGCGACAACGTCTTCACCACGGCCGACGGGCGGGCCCAGTTCGCGTACGTCTTCTACCCACCGCAGACCAGCTTCGCGTCCGCGACCCTGCCCAAGCTGAAGACGTCAATCGCCGCACACACGCCGGCATCGCTGACCGGGACCGTCACCGGCATAGAGGAACTCCAGACCAACGGCGGCGCCGACGGCGGGCCGGGGGTACTGGTCGAGACCCTGCTCGCCGGTGTCGGTGCCCTGGCGATCCTCGCGTTCGTCTTCGCCTCCATGCTCGCGCTGGTGCCGCTGCTCGTCGCGGCGGTGTCGATCACGTCGACCTTCCTGATCCTGCTCGGACTGACCGTCTTCGCGGATGTGTCGTTCCTGGTGCAGTTCCTCGTCTCCCTGATCGGCCTCGGTGTCGCCATCGACTACTCGTTGCTGATCGTCACCCGGTGGCGCGAGGAACGGGCCCACGGCCGGGAGAACCACGACGCGATCGTGGCCTCGATGGAGTCGGCGGGCCACGCCGTGCTGTTCAGCGGTCTCACCGTCGCGATCGGCCTGGTCGCGCTGGTCGTCATCCCGGTGCCCTTCCTGCGCTCCATCGGCTACGGCGGAATGCTCATTCCGCTGGTCAGCGTGGCGGTCACCACCACGCTGTTGCCCGCCCTGCTCGGTGGCATCGGCCCCCGGGTCGACTGGCCGCGGATCCGGCACGAGAACACCGCGAGCCGGTTCTGGACCAGGTGGGCATCGCTGGTCGTGCGACACCGCTGGATCGCCGCCGGCGTCGGACTCGCCATCCTCACCGCCCTGATCATTCCGTTCTTCGGGGTCCAGATCGGCACGGCGCAGTCCTCGTCGCTGACGAAGACCGGGCCCGCCTATGAGGCGCTGAAGACACTTGAGGACGGCGGTGCGCCGACGGGCATTCTCACCCCGGCTGAGATCCTGGTCACCTCACCGGCGGCCGGCGAGGTGGTGCGACGCGTGCGCGCGGTGGACGGCGTGGCCACCGCGATGGCCCCGACCGGTCCCGCGTCGAACCGAGCCGACACCTCGATCGTCCTCGCCGTGCCGAACAACGAGACCGCGGGCGGCAGCAGCACCGACCCGATCCGGCGGATGCGGTCCGCCCTGGACAACGTGCCCGGGTTCATCGGTCTGACCGGGATCGGCGCACTGCAGCTGGACTACATCCATGCTGTCTACGGGGCGTTCCCGCTGGCGCTCGGCCTGATTGTCCTGATCACCTACATACTGCTGGTACGTGCCTTCCGCTCACTCCTGCTGCCGCTCAAGGCGGTGTTGTTCAACCTCGTATCGCTGGGGGCGACGGGCGGTGCAGTCGTGTTGTTCTGGCAGCACGGGTACGGCTCCGAGGCGATCTACGGCATTCAGGCCACCGGTTCGATCACCTTCTGGCTACCTCTGATGATCTTCGCATTCCTGTTCGGCCTGTCGATGGACTACGAGGTGTTCATCCTCGCCCGCATCCGGGAGGAGTACGACGCCAGTGGTGACACCAACGCCGCCGTCATCGAAGGAGTCGGCCGTACCG
>NZ_CAUVXL010000057.1:0-7683 GCF_963555915.1 Protofrankia sp. Cas4 | reverse complement strand
TTACCGGCCTGCGGGCGGGCGACGCCCGTCAGGCAGTTGAACAGCGACGTCTTGCCCGCGCCGTTAGGACCGATCACCGCGAGAATCTGACCCCGTTCATGGCGTAGCGACACGCCGTTCAGGCTCGTGACTCCGCCGAAGCGCAGTACCAGCCCACGCACGTCGAGGACAAGACCGGTGTCGCTGCGACCGGCCGCCGGGTCCCGGCTCGGCACGGCGTTCATCCGGCCGGCCCACCGGCGGGCAGCGCGCCGCCGACGTCACCCATGTCACCGACGTCACGCACATCACCGATCCCGCCGGCACCCGGGACACCGGCGTCGCCGGCGGCGTCGTCGGCGACGGCGAGGCCGACCCGCTCACCGCGCCGTGGCGGGAGCAGGCCCTGCGGCCGGAAGGTCATCATGATGACCACGACGACCCCGAAGTAGATGTACCGGTCGGCCGGGGGCACGACGTCACGCAGGAAGAACGCCAGCCCCTGCAGGACCACCGCGCCGAGCACCACCCCGAACCGGGAGCCCATCCCACCGAAGATCACAATGGTGAGCACCAGAATCGAGGCCTGCAGGCTGAACGTCTGCGGGTTGAAGAACTGCTTGGTCGCGAAGAGCACCCCGGCAAAACCCGACACGGAAGCACCGATCGAGAACGCCAGCAGCTTCATCCGCACCGTCGCGACACCCGAGATCTCGGCCGCGAACTCGTCCTCCCGGATCGCGGCCCACGCCCGGCCGACGTGCGACCGTTCCAGTCGACCGAATACCACGATCACCACAATCACCACGGCGAGCAGCAGGTAGTAGTACGGCAGTGGCGCCAGGCCCCAGGCATAGTGAAGTGCCCCGACGTCAAGGGACAAGGGTGGCACGCCGAACACCCCGCGCGAGCCGCCCGTGACACCGTCGACGTTGTTCGCGAGCAACTGGACGATCTCACCGAACCCCAGCGTCACGATGGCCAGGTAGTCCCCGCGCAGCCGCAGCGTGGGCCCGCCGAGAGCCACCCCGGCGGCCATCGCCGCGACCACCGCGATCGGGATCACGACGAACGGGTTGAGAATGACCGGTGAGTGCCACGGCATCGCCGTGCGGGAGGTGAAGTAGGCGGTTGTATACGCGCCGATCGCGAAGAACGCGATGTAGCCGAGATCGAGCAGGCCGGCGTAGCCGACCACCACGTTGAGGCCCAACGCGAGCAGCGCGTAGATCCCGATATCGGTCACGAGGGACTGTGCGGCCGCCGCGGACAGGCCCAGCGGCACGATCAGGGCGATACCCAGCATTCCCACGGTCGCCACGGCCCGTCCCCAGGCGCCCACCGCAGGGCCGCCGAAGCCGCCGAAGCCGCCGAGGTCGCCGACCGGCAAGCCTGAGCAGGCTGCCCGGACCGATCGGAGCAACCATCCACCGGCGCCTGCCCGCACGCGTGCGGCGCACATGACACCCGCCCAGGTACCGGTCGCAAGCGCCGCGAACAGCGCGAAGCGCGGGGCGAACAACGATCCGCGGATGCCGGCGAAAGGATGATCTGCGTCACCGGACGGACCGGTGACAACCGCGACCAGCACCGCGCCGCCCAGGTACACCGCGAGCCGACGCAGCCAGGGCAGCGCTGCGCTCATGCCGCCCTGCCCTGACGTTCACCCAGGAGCCCCGAGGGCCGGACCAGGAGCACTCCCACCAGGACGAGGAAGGCGATCACGTCCTTGTAGGACGCCTGGAACACATAACCGCCATAGCTTTCGACCAGGCCGAGGAGTACCCCTCCCAGCACCGCGCCGCGGACGTTACCGATGCCGCCGAGCACGGCGGCGGTGAACGCCTTGATGCCCGGGACGAACCCCATCGTGTAGGAGGCGTTGAACGTCATCGCATAGAGGAAGCCACCGGCACCCGCGAGCAGACCACCGAGCACGAACGTGGCGACGATCACCCGCTCGACGTCGACCCCCATCAGGCTCGCGGTGCCGGCGTCCTGGGCGGTCGCCCGGATTGCCTGGCCCAGCCGGGTGACGGCGACCACCCGGTCGACGACGACGAGCATCACCACCGCCACCCCGACGATGACCAGGGCCTGGGTCGAGATATCGGCACCGAGGACCCGCCAGGCGGTCCCGTTGGTGAACAGATCGGGGACGGGCACGCTCTGGCGGCCGAACTCCTTACCGGCCAGGTTGGCGGCGAACAGGGACGCTCCGATGGCACCGATGAGGTAGGCCAGACGAGGCGCGCCACGGCGGCGCAGCGGCCGGTAGGCAGCGCGCTCCAGGGCGAACGCGGCAAGGCCACCGGACGCGGCGCCGACACCGAGCCCGACCGCCACCAGTGCGACCGATGTGAGCCCTGACGGCGTCACCTCGCCCGCGGGCAGCAGTGCCCGGGCTGCGAACAGGCCCCCGAACGCGCCGAGCATGAAGACCTCACTGTGGGCGAAGTTGATCAGCGTGAGCACCCCGTAGACGAGGGTGTAGCCAAGAGCGATGACCGCGTAGAGGGAACCGATGGTCGCTCCGTCCACCGTCAGCTGCCCGAACTCGCGCGCGAAACCCATCCAGATGCTCCCCCCGAATCGCCGATGGTCCCGCTGCCCCGCCGCGGGTCAGGCTTTGATCAGTTCGGCGGTGGTTCCGAGCACCTCCCGCTTGCCGCCACGGACCTGGTAGACGTAGACGGTCGAACCGACGATCTCGCCGTCGGGTTGGAACACGACCCGCTTGGTGACGCCCTCGAAGTCGACGGAGGAGAAGACCTGGGCGACGGCCTCACGGCTGGCTCCCGGCCCGAGCTTGCGCAGGACCCCGATGATCGCGTTCGTCGCGTCGTAGGCCTCGCCGGAATAGGTGCCCGGCCGCGTGCCGTTGTTGACCCGCTTGAAGTCGGCGACGAAGCCGGCGGCCTTCGGGTCGCTGTTGGCGTCGCCACACGGGCAGGTCAGATACGCGCTCTCGGCGCTCGCAGCCCCGGCCTGTGCGACGAACTGGTCGTCATTCGATCCGTCGCCGCTCATGACAGCGCCGGTGAAACCCTTGGCCCGCAGCGCCTTGGTCAACAGGGAGAATTCCGGATAGTACCCGGAGTAGAACATCACGTCGGGCTGCTCGGAGATTATCTTTGTCGCCTCGGACGTGTAGTCCTTCGTTGGATTGATGCCGTCATGGGTTACATTCACCCCCTGTGCCGCCAGTTCTTTTTCGAGGACCGTCGACAGCCCCGTGCCGTACTCGCTCTTGTCGTCGAGGGAGAAGACCTTCTTGGCCTTGAGCGCCTTTGCGACGTAATCCGCGGCGGCGGCACCCTGCACGGTGTCGGGGGCGATCACCCGGAAGAACGTTCCGAAACCCAGCGAGGTGAGCTTCGGGTTTGTCGCGGACGGGCTCACGGACAGCAGTTTGGCCTGGCTGTAGAGCGGCTCGCTGGCCTTGGTGGCACCGGAGAACATCGGCCCGACCACGGCGATGACGTCCGGGTTGTCGATCAGTTTCTGGGCGGCGGTGGGACCCTGCTCCGGGGTGCCCTGATCGTCCGCCTCGACCAGACGGACGGTGAACGGAAGCTGGCCGCTGACGTTGGCGCGATCCACTGCCGTGCGCACACCGTTGATCGCGTTGATGCCGAGCTGCTGGCTGTCGCCCGACAGCGGCCCCTGGAATCCGATGATGTACTGCGGGCGTCCGCTTGCGGAGGACCCTCCCCCGCAGGCGCCGACGGTCAGCGCGATCGCAAGAAGCGCGACGGCTCCCGCCGCCATTGTTCGCCTCGCCATGCCGTGTCCCTTCACCCGTTCCGGTAGGGCGGTCCGGGCAAATCCCCGCCGGGCATGGCGCGGACGGTGTCCGCTTCCCCCATCAGGAAGGCCGACCGACCGGGTCATGCGCACGGCAGCCTCACGCCGCGTCCGCGTCACGCAGTCGCCGTCCCCACCTGCCGTGCCTGCCCTGTCCGGCTCGTTCGCCAAACTGTCGGCAACCTAGTCGCTACAACCAGCAACGGGAAGCTTATTGTGCCCGTGTCGCTACATTTTGTGCACAGACACGGGCACAGGCACGGGTGCGGCCACGGACGCGGGCACGGACACCGACACGCGGAGGGGACGGCCGACGGCTGACCGCTACCTGCGGCGCGCCGCCACCGGGACGAACGTCGTGTTACGCACCACCTGGCCGGTCACCCGTGACATATCGCCCCACTTCGTGGGTCTCGCAGGTCACGGGCGTGCCGTTCCTCGTTGATCTCACCGTCTCACCGTAATGGATCTTCCGGATGTTTGGCGACGATTTTTCTTCGGTGCGTCCGTTCAGGTCAGACGGCTCGCCGCTTCATGGATGGGAGCGGGTGTTGCGGGGTGTCGAGCCAGAACGTCTGCTCTTCGGGGGTGACGGTGATGCCGACGCGGGTGTGATCGGGTCTGCCGGCGTCGATCCACCAGCGGTAGGCGTTCTCAAGCTCGTCCCACAGGTTGCGGGGTCCGTGCTGGCGTACCTCGTGGGTGCTGGTTCCGGGAGTGAGGGATGCCCAGGATCGGGAGGCGGGGTGCGCCAGGAGGAGTGTTGGGGTGTCGTCGTCGCCTCGTTGGCCTGGGATGCAGTCGGGAATCATGGTGCCGACGGCGAATCCGGCGTCGAAGTCGGTGAATGGTTGTCGCGGGTATAGCCGGGTCGTCGTCACCTGCGCTTCGTCGGCTGTCTGTCGGTGGAACGTGGCAGAGCGGTGGTTGCGGAGTCGTATGAAGGGCGCCTCGCCGTGGAATCGGCCGTGTGCGGTGCCGTCGCTGTGGACGGTGAGGGCGAGGAGTGCCCCGTGGTGGAAGGTGAGTGCGAGAGGGAGCACTATCCGGCCGCCGGGCTGTGTCTGTTCAATCCAAGCGTAGGGGATGGTGGCTGCGGCGGCGGTGGCGATGATCCGGTCATACGGTGCTCGTTCGGGGTATCCGAGGGTGCCGTCGCCGTTGACGACTGTGACCGGATAGTTGTTCCTGCACAGGGCCTGTCGGGCGTGGTCGGCGATCGTGGGATCGACTTCTATCGTCGTGACGTGTCCTGTGTGGGTTCGTTCGGCAAGCAGGGCGGCGTTGTAGCCGGTGCCGGCTCCGATTTCGAGGATGTTCGTCCCCTCCTGTACGTTCAGGAGGTCGAGCATCCGGTTGACGAGCCAGGCTGCGGTGTTGGAACTGGTGGGGAGGATGCCCTTGTCGGGGTGCTCGCCGTCGTCGACCTGGATTGCTATGGGATCGTCGCCTTCTGCCAGCGTCAGCCAGGTTTCGGGGTTGTCGTCCCGATGGAGCGGGACCATCCATCCGTCAGCGCCGTTGACCCAGATCGTGTCGGGGACGAACGCCGCGCGTCTCACAACCATCCGGTTCCTTTACATATCTGACAGGGTTTTTGCTGCTGCTTTCCGTCTATGATGACGATGGTTTTACCTGAACCGTTACACGCCGAACATTCCAATTTCTTCTTGTGTTTTCCAACTCGTACTCGGTCTCTCACGCTGTCTCCTTGAGGATATACAAATCTGTGCGTGCGGGCGTGGTGTCGCCTACTCGGGAAGTGCTGTGCGCGCGCCGAGCTGGGCGAAGGTTTCGATTTCGGCTGCGGTGTCGCGGGCGGTAGGTGAGCCGTGGTAGCGGGCATCGGTAAGCGTTACCTGTACCCGTTGCATATTGGTCATGATTCCATAGAGGCGTTGCTGCGGCGGGAGGTCGAGTACCGGGCGGAGTGCGTCACGAGCGCCGTCAACGTCACCTTGGCGGAAGCGGGCAAGGCTCAGAATGATGCGCGTGCACGCAGCATTGCCGAACTTGGCCTGATTAGCGGGTATGTCGTCGAATGCTGACACGGCGAAGTTGGCAGCTTGTTCGGCGGCGGCGGGATCAGGTAGAAGGGACAGGGCGTCAGCAGCGACGAATAGGCCGTCAGGGGTAGACAGGGTGATCTGTCCACCGATCTCGTCTAGCTCGTCGGGCTGGGCTTGTTCGCGGGCTTCGGTGGCGGCGGTGAGTGCAGCGCGCGCCTCGTCTGCGTTTCCGATGGCGGCTTGAGCGCGAGCCTCTCGAAGCGCACGCCCGACCGCCGCTGTTCCCCGGATGACGGCTGCGTCGGTCGCGGCAAGCTGGACGTAGCGTAGGGATTCGTGGTGCCATCCAGCCCAGCGGGTGATGGTGCATTGTTCGTTGCGGAGCCAGGTTCGTAGGCCGGGGTGTCCGGCGCGGTCGGCACAGAGAAGCGCGGTGCGGGTCTGGGTCATGGCCGCGTCGATCTGTCCGAGATCAAGGCCGGCGTGGGCAAGCAGACCGCAGAGGACACCGGTGAGGAAGTACAGGTCACGGGCCTGGTCGGGCTGGGTTGGGCCGTCGAGATGACGGAAGGCGAACCGCTGAGCGGCGGTCAGGGCGGGCAGCAGGGCGGGGCCGCCGTCGGCGGGGTACGCGCGGGCGATGCGGCGTACCTCGTTGTAGAGCAGAGTGACGGCGTCCGGGCCGGCGTCGGCTGCCTGCGCGTGCACGAAGAAACGTGCGGTGTCGTCTCTGCGGCCATAAGACTCAGCCCTTCCGGTCCTGCCTGGTCGGGAGACGGGCCGTTGCGGCTCTTCTCCCGACCAGGGTAGGCAGGAAGGACGTTCATCTGTGGTACAGAGACGCCTGAAGTTGGAAGGGCGGGGGCGTAGACGGTCGGGCTGCGGCGTGCGCGGGCGGGTGGTGCCAATAGGTCGTCGATCGGATACTCGAAGATCGTTTCCAGTACCAGGCAGGCCACAGGATAGGGGCGGGTCTTGAGCGTGCCGGCCATCCAACGCTTCGCCTGACGCTCCCCGACCTCATCCGCCTTCCCCTTGAGTGATTGAGCCGTGGCCGTGTACTCGTGAAGGAAGTCGTGCACGGTCCAGTGCCGCTGGTGGACCAGACTGGCGAGCAAGGTGCGGGAGGCGTTCACGGGCGGCGGTGTCTGGTGGCGGGTGCGGACTCTCGGGTGGTGATGACCGGGGCGCGTCCGCCGGCGGATCTGGTACCGGACGGGGTGGGCTTCTCCGGCTGCCGCGTGCGGCTGCGTGACGAGGACGCCGTATCGCTGATCGAGGTGTGGGAGGTCGTCTTCCCGGCCTGGGTCGTGGCAACCGAATCCGCACACCCACAAGAGCGAACGCCATAACGGCGTCGTCGTCGTAGGCACAGGCGCATGCGGCGACGGACGGCAGAGCCCGTCGCCGCATGGAGAAGATCTGGAGTTTCGGTTCGTAGCCGCCTGCCCACCGTCGCACCCGGGGCGGGAGCGACGAGCCGATCACGTTCCGGCCGGCGCCTCACCGGGTAGCGCCTCGCCGGACAGGACGCCTTCGGCCACCGCGCGCATCGTGCGCCGCTGGTTCATCGAGGTGCGCTGTATCCAGCGGAAGGCATCGGGCTCGGTCATACCGTGCTCAGTCTGCAGGACACCCTTGGCCCGTTCGATGATCTTTCTGGCCTCGAGGCGACCCTGCAGGTCCTCGACCTCGGCTTCCAGACTGACGATCTCGGTGAAGCGGCTCATCGCCATCTCGATCGTCGGCAGCAGGTCCTTCTTCTGGAACGGCTTGACGACATAGGCCATCGCCCCGGCCTCCCGTGCCCGTTCCACGAGCTCCCGCTGACTGAACGCGGTCAGGATCACCACCGGTGCGATGCGCTCCTTGGCGATGTGCGCACCGG
>NZ_CAUVXL010000056.1:0-5271 GCF_963555915.1 Protofrankia sp. Cas4 | reverse complement strand
CATCCGGGAGGAGTACGACGCCAGTGGTGACACCAACGCCGCCGTCATCGAAGGAGTCGGCCGTACCGGGCGGCTTGTCACCTCGGCCGCGCTGATCCTGTTCCTGTCGTTCCTGTCGCTGTCGAGCGGACCGCAGACCGACATCAAACTGTTCGCGACGGCGCTTGGCTTCGGCATCCTGCTCGACGCCACCGTCGTGCGGATGCTGCTGGTGCCGGCGTTGGTGTCGCTGTTCGGCGACTGGAACTGGTACCTGCCGGACTGGACCGCCAAGCTGCTGCGGGTGCAGGAATCCCACACCCATGACGGCCCGGGTGTTCCGGAGCCGCGGTCCCGCCGCGAGACCGAGGTCCAGACGTCCAGATAACCCGGCCCGTCCCGGGGTTGGGTTGACCATGATGGTCAACCCAACCCCGGGGGGTGTTCCGGGCTGTGCCGCAACGACAGGTACGACAGGTACGACAGGTACGTCAAAACGACGCGGCGGCCCGCTCCAGTGCCTGCAGCGCGGACGCGGCAAGGAACCGCACGCCGATTCCGATCGCCGCCTCATCCACGTCGAAGCTGCCCTGGTGCAGGTCGTAGGTGGGCCCCTCAGGTATGCGGGTACCGAGGCGGGCAAGCGCGCCGGGTACGTGGTCCAGATACCAGGCGAAGTCCTCGCCGCCGAGGGACTGCGTCACCGACATCTCCGCGCCGGGCGCAAGGACGCGATGCACGGCCGTCCGGAACAGCTCGATGGTCTCGATGCTGTTCACCACCGGTGGTACCCCACGCCGGTACTCGAGGGCGAGATCCGCCCCGTAGGGGGCGACGATCTGCTCGGCGAGCCGTCGCACGAGCGCCGGCACGTCCTCCCAGGTATCCCGGGACAGCGTACGGACCGTCCCGGCGATGCTGCC
Source organism: Protofrankia sp. Cas4 (assembly GCF_963555915.1). Taxonomy (NCBI): domain Bacteria; kingdom Bacillati; phylum Actinomycetota; class Actinomycetes; order Frankiales; family Frankiaceae; genus Protofrankia; species Protofrankia sp. Cas4. The sequence continues at coordinate 4,369 of NZ_CAUVXL010000056.1, read as the reverse complement.
GGCCCGCGGAATCGCATTGGCCACGGTGCCCGCCTCGACGTGCCCCCACACCAGCGACAGCGACGAGCGTGGGTCCACCAGACGGGACAGCGCCGCGGGTAGTTCCACCGCCAGCCTGGACAACGCGTAGATCAGATCAACGGTGTTCTGCGGACGTGACGTGTGGCCGCCGGGGCCGCTGAGGGTGACCCTGACCGAGTCGGCCGCCGAGGTGATGGGGCCGGCGCGCAGCCCGATCGTCCCGACGTCCAGGGACGGGTCACAGTGCACGGCCATGACGGTGGACACCGACTTGAGTACGCCAGCGTCGATCACGTCCAACGCACCGCCCGGCATGGTCTCCTCGGCCGGTTGGAACACGAGCCGGACGGTTCCCGCCAGCGGATTGGCCCGGGCGAATGCGGCGAGCGCCAGCCCCACCCCGAGCACGACGGCCGTGTGGACGTCGTGGCCGCAGGCATGGCAGACGCCGGGAACGGTCGAGCCGTAGGGGACGTCCTTCACGTCCAGCACGGGCAGCGCGTCGATGTCGGCACGTACCATGACCATCGGTACGTCCGGCCGATCAGATGCGGTGCCGGTGCTCGCAACGCCGGGGGACGTCGTAGCCGTCATAGCCGTCGTAGCCGTCATAGCCGTCGTAGCCGTAGTAGCCGTCGTGTCCCGGCCGATCGGGCCGATGTCACACCACAGGCCCGTCCCGGCCGGCAACGGATGCGGCGCCAGGCCGGCGGCCGACAGGCGGGCCGCGATGGCACGGGTCGTCCGGTGTTCCTGCCTGCCCAGTTCCGGATGAGAATGAAGATCACGTCTGAACGCGACGAGCTCGCTTTCATGCTGGTTCAGCCAGCTGGCGACCGCCTCGGTGGCGTTCGCCATCATGTCGGCCGTCCAGCCTGTGCCCGCTGTCCACGCTCACGTCGTGCGCCCGCCCGGATGACCTGATCAGGGCGGATATCCGCGTACAGCAAAGGCCTGACCCCACCTCTCCACCACCGTCGGCCCGGATTCACCGTACGGGCCGACGAAACTCCATCTCCTGAAGCAGGGTATCCACCACGGCCACCAGATCCCCATCAGCCCGCCGCGCCGCCATCCGCTGCCGCTCGCTGCTCGAGCCGACATCCAGAATGTGCAGGACGTCAGCCAGTTCGTCAGTACATGCCAGCCTGCGCGCCACCGGCAGAAGATCGTCTACAAGATCAACAATCTCATCGCGGATACTGCGTGTCGCGCCACGGTCATCCACGACGATCTCGGCGGCAAGACCGTAGCGGGCGGCCCGCCACTTGTTCTCCTGGACGACCCATCGGTGTGGTGTCGGTAACGTGTAGCCCCGGTCGAGCTGGGTGTCCATCCGGTCGACCAGACACTGCGTCAGCGCGGCGACCGCCCCGACCTCCAACAGTGTCGGCAGCCCGTCACAGATACGTAGCTCCACCGTGCCGAAGTTCGGATGCGGGCGGATGTCCCACCACAGCTCACGAATGCTTTCGGCGGTACCAGAGGACACCAGCGTCGCCATGAGCTGTTCGAACTGCCCCCAGTCGGCAAGCAGGTACGGCAGGCCCGCGGTCGGCAGGCTCTCGAACAACTTCGACCGCGCCGAGGCCAGACCCGTGTCCAGACCCAGCCAGAACGGGGAGGATGCCGACAGCGCGAGGAAGTGTGGGATGTAGCCGGCGAGGGCGTTCACGATGGGGATCGCCTTTTCGCGCGAGCGGACCCCGACATGCACGTGCACGCCGAAGATCAGAAGACGCCGGGCGATCCACTGCATCCGGTCCAGCAGCGAGGCATAGCGGGGGTCCGGGCTGACCTGCTGCGTCTCATAACGGGACAGTGGATGGGTCCCGCTGCACATCAGCGCGAGTCCCCGAGGTCCGGCAAGATCCGCCAGGAGATCCACGGTTGCCAAAAGATCCTTTTTGGCCTCGTTCACGGTGTCGCAGACACCTGTGACGACTTCGATGGTCGACTCGAACAGCTCGTGCTTGGCCCGTGGCTCGGCGTCCCGGCCGATCTTATTGTGGTACTCCTCGAGGATGGCCGTCGCCGCCCCACGAAGGTGGCGGGTACCACGATCGACCAGCGCCAGCTCCCACTCGATGCCGAGACTGGACGTCGGCGACGACGAGAACGGTATCTGCATTCCCTGGCCTCCTGCTGCGTACGACTGCTGCATCCGACCCGCGAACCGCTCTGCCCGCCGTGTCCGAACCAGCCAGCACCGTTGCTGGAGACGGATTCGTCGGTCATACCCGCGGGATAACGCGCAACGCCCGACTCCCAGGGCTTCCCGGCAAGCCGGGGGCAGCGTGATCACGACAACCCGTGATCACGAGTACCGCAGGGACGCTGGAACGGGACGCGCCAACCAGGTAACGGTAGGTCGCGCCACGGTCAACCGGAGGCTTTCGCCATGAATCGTGTGCAGGATCCTGGCCCGGCGTCGACGGCTAGGCGGAGGGCAGCACCCGGATGCCCAGCTCACGCAGCTGGCGCGGCTCGATCTCGGTGGGCGCACCGGTCATCGGGTCCAGGCCGGACTGGGTCTTGGGAAACGCGATGACCTCGCGGATGTTGTCCTCACCGGCCAGGATCGCCACGAGCCGGTCGATGCCGACGGCGAAGCCACCGTGCGGCGGCGCGCCGAAGGAGAACGGCGTCAGGAAGAAGCCGAACCGGCGGTCGGCCTCGGCCGCTGAGATCCCGAGCGCTGCGAAGACCCGCTGTTGCAGATCGGGCTCGTGGATTCGGATCGAACCCGAACCCAGCTCCCAGCCGTTGAGCACCAGGTCGTAGGCACGGCTACGCACCGCCAACGGCTCGGTCTCAAGCCTGTCGACGTCATCGGGATGCGGGCGGGTGAACGGGTGGTGGCCGGGCTTGGGCCGGCCGGTCTGCGCGTCGATCCCCACGAACAGCGGGAAGTCGACGACCCAGACGTAGCGGAAGCCGCCCTCCCCGGCAGCCGGGCGCCCGAGGTCGTTGCGTAGCTGACCGAGTACCTCGCACACGGTCGCCCACTCGTCGGCGACCAGCAGGAGGAGGTCGCCGGTCTCACCGCCGGTCGCCTTCACGATCCCGGCGAGCTCGGCAGCGGACAGGAACTTCGCCACCGGGGACTCCAGCGTGCCGTCCGCGCCGACCCGCATCCACACCAGGCCCTTCGCGCCGAGCTTCTTGGCCCGGTCGGTCAGGGCGTCCAACGCCTTGCGGTTGTGGGTGGCCGAGCCACCGGGGACGCAGATGCCCTTCACCGCGGGCGCCCCGGCGAACGCCTGGAAGCCGCTCGCCGTGAAGATCTCGGTCAGTTCGACGAGCTCCATGCCAAAGCGCAGGTCGGGTTTGTCCACCCCGAACCGGTCCATGGCGTCGTGCCAGGTGATCCGCTCCATCGGCGGCTGCGCGACGCCGGTGACCGTCTCGGTGGCGGCCAGCACCGCGGCCGAGATCACCTCAAGCACGTCGTCCTGGTCGACAAAGCTCATCTCGACGTCGAGCTGGGTGAACTCGTACTGCCGGTCGGCCCGTAGATCCTCGTCGCGCAGGCACCGGGCGAACTGGAAGTAACGGTCGGTGCCGCCGACCATCAGCAGTTGCTTGAACAGCTGCGGGGACTGCGGCAGCGCGTAGAAGTGCCCCGGCGCCTGCCGGGACGGGACCACGAACTCCCGGGCGCCCTCAGGTGTGGACGGCATCAGCAGCGGCGTCTCGACCTCGACGAAGTCCCGGGGCACCAGGGTGGAGCGCAGCGCGGCCAGCACCGCCGAGCGGATCCGCAGGTTGCGCTGCATCCGCTCGCGGCGCAGGTCGAGATAGCGGTAGGTGAGGCGGGTCGACTCGTCGACCGAATCCGCCCGGTCGTCGATCGGGAACGGCGGCGGCGTAGCGGCGGCGAGCACGGTCACCGTGCAGTCCCGCAGCTCGACCTCACCGGTACCCAGGCCCGGGTTGACCGTCCCCTCGGGCCGGGCCACCACCGTGCCGGTGACGCTCAGGACGTACTCCGACCGGGCGTCGACGGACCCGTCCACGACGCACTGCACCTGGCCAGAATGATCGCGCAGGTCGACGAACATCAACGACTGGCCGTGCTGGCGACGGTGGGCTACCCAGCCGCACACCGTGACCGTCTCACCGATGTGCTCTGTACGCAGCGCACCGCACAGGTGTGACCGCATCGCCGTTTTCATCGACCCGTCCGTCCCGCTTCCCTCGGCCCTCGCCCGTGCCGTCGGGGCGTGCCCAACCCGACCGACCTTACCGGCCGGAGAAACGATGACCGAGCGGATATGCCCACGCGCCCGGCGTCACCCCGTCCGACCTCGTCGGGACCGGCCAAACCACCCGTCCAACCGGCGGC
>NZ_CAUVXL010000055.1:0-8889 GCF_963555915.1 Protofrankia sp. Cas4 | reverse complement strand
TCGCCCACGATGGTCATCTCGTGTTGACCGTCATGCCGCCCGTCGGGGTGAAGGATCTCAACGACTGGTGGCAGCAGGACCCTGACGATCTCCACCGGACGCTGACCGCCACCGCCGATCACTTCACCGGATACCTCCCGCACACCGCTCTACCCAGTCCGACATGGAAAGATCATAATTGGCGAATGCAGGATGCCGTACCCGGCCCATAAGAAGGCAGTCACGCAGTTTCCACCGCCGCACCCGCCAGGGAAAGGTCCGCGACGAAACGCCTCACCTCCGTCCTGAACAGCTGCCCACCAGTGCCGGGGTGTCCGGTGGCCCTTCCATGCGGTGCCGCCATCAACACCACCGTTAACGGGATCGATTCACATCGCCTTCCTGCTGCTGGCGCTGTTCGCCGAGATGGAACGCACCTACGCCGCCGAACGCGCCGCCCACGCCCAGGACGACAGCCTCGGCACGATCGCCACCAAGACCGGCATCCCGAAGACCTCGTTGCACCGCTACCTCGCCAGCGAGGAGACCTATCATGGCTACCGCGCGTTCCGGGACCCCCTTACTGACGCCCGGGAACGGGGATCTCCCGATAACTCCCCCGGAGTGGGACGTGTGGCGGAGGATGGGCCAGAAACCAGCGGCGATAGATGGGGAGATCATGGACGAGCGGCTCGCCAATCGTCGGGCGGCGCTGCATGCCGCGACGATGATTTACCGGCCCGTATTCGAGACGATCTTGTCAGGGTCGAATACGAGAAGTATGATCCGAAACCCAGATAAGCACGCCACGTCCCTGAACAACGCACTGCACAGCATGCTCGACGTTGCAGGCACCCTCGAGCGCTGGCTTGTCCTGGAGGAGTGACGCGTCGGAATGGCATGAGCGGGCCCCCACCCTTAACAGATCATGCTTTGGGGCCCGGACTCGGTCTTCCCGGGCGCCAGCACCGGACATTTCCCCCCATCGGATGATGGTGGAAAAGGGGAACCCCCGTCCCTGGACCCCACGGGCGGACGGCGGCACGGGTGCCATCCGGTGCCCGTGGGGTCCAGGGGTTGGGTCAGTCGGCGTCGTAGCGCGGGTCCGCCCACAGACCGGCGACGATCGCGACAACGAGCGCGCCCAGGGTTGCCGCCAGCGCCACCACGAGCAGCTTGAACACCACAGGGTCGACGTACACGACGAGGCTCCGCACCCGCGCCCCGCTCACCCCGGCGTGCCGGACGGAACGCCCATGGACGTCATCGGCTGCTGTCCATCCAGCTCATGTCATGATCTGTCCAGAATGTCTGGTTCAGCGCCAGCGTCCCAGGCCTGCAGCCGGGGCAGGCCCTCAGGGAAGAAGAGAGGCTGTTCTCTCTCCGGCCAGGACGTCGGCCGCACCAGACCCGTTGGCAGCAGCGTCGCCCCGTTCCCTGTCGCGACGTCCAGCTGCTCCTGCGACAGCCAGGCGCCGGTGAGGTCCGCCTCGCGTAGGTCGGCGCCGGTGAGATCCGCCCCGCTCAACCAAGCGTCAGAGAGATCGAGACCCTTCCCTCCAGGTATCCGCCCAAGGGCGCCTGCCGCAGCTCGAAGATCCTCCGGGGCGGTTGTGCTGTAGGAAGCGATGGCGCTCCCCCGGAGGAACGCTGCGAGGACCTGACGTACCTCGTCGACCAGCGCCGGGTCGGTGTGTTCGGCGTTGGCGGAGCGTTCCATGGCGCGGATGCCGGCGAGACGGACCGCCAGCGCCGGCGAACCGAGGTGGCCCAAGGCTGCAGCGAGGACGATGGCGGGATCCGGCTGCGCTCCAGGCAGACCGGGGAACGCCGGTGGCCGTTGCGGGGTGGTGAGGCGACCAGGGAAGGCTGCGAGCCGGGGCAAGACCTGCATCCCTACCGCGTAGAGCAGCCGTTGACGGGCCTGGTCTTCGTCGAGGTCGAACAGGTCCACCCAGGTCAGGGTCCGCAGGGTCTCGGGGGGTTTGACCGGTTCGAGGCGGACCGGGAGCAGCGTGTGGCGGGCCAGTGCCGTAGTCCATTCGGTGGTGCACCAGTCGGAGGTGAAGTAGGCGTGTGAGTAGAGGGCGACCGTCCAGCGGGCGTCGGCGAGTTGGGCGTTCATCCACTGGACGAAGTTCCGCCCCGGTGGGGAATCCCATACCTGTATCCGGGCAGCCAGGCCGGCGTTTTCGAGCGCGGAGGCGATCCATGTTGCCCACGGCTCATCCGCGCCGGTGTAGGACACGAACACGAACGACTCCCCTTGCGTCATCGTCTTGTTGTACGGCATGTTGCGATCCGTACCAGAATCCGTCCGGTCCCGGGCAGCGGACCCGACCAAGGTCGACGCTCGGTCATGCCCCTCGCGGCAGTCCTTCCCAGGTGTCTGGCGCCCGGTAATTTTCCGGCTCGTCGTCCACCCTTGGGTCTCACCGTTGCGCAGAGGAGTTTAGTGCACACGAATACGGGTCAGCCGGATGTCCCGTATTCCTCCACGTTCACCACGGACGCGCTAGCGGCCCGTGCCAGGAACCTCGAACATCCACATTCGGATCTTCACGTGTCACGAACGATCGTTTATGAGATATCAAGATCAAAGCGTGTTTGTGGCCCACGGCAGTAAGTAGGCCCCTATCGCAACGTGTGGCGGCTGCGGCATCGACAGGCTCTGTGGCGATTGGTGGCATACTTGTGGCTTGTGACGGGGGACACGGCAGACCCAAAGATGGCGCACGGTGCCCGGCCGCCAAGGGCGGGGGACTATCTGATCGCAGGGTCGGAATCGGGGCGGGACTCGAACAACCAGGGGACCGCTCCCGGCGAGTCCACGCCGAGTGTTGCCCCCGTCCCTGGCTGGGACGGGGGCAACGCCGATGCCGCCTACCTGGACAAGACACTCCTCTACGGGGAGATCGAGACCGGGCTCGATGAGAGCGTCAGCCGACGGACACTTTCCTGGTTCTGGTGGCCGGCCACCGTCCTCAGCTTGGTCGTTTTCGTGTTCTTTCTGGTCACCGCGTTGTTCGCCGGCATCAACTTCGCCATCGCGGGCATGGCCGTCTCCTTCGTCACGTTTTGGTTAGTGTTGCTGACCGTCAGGATCGCTGAGCCGATCGCCGAGTGGCGGGTGCTGCTCCCGGACCGCGCCCTGGGCGCCGAGTCGGCTTACAGCCAGATCAGCGGTTCGCTGCGGGAGCGTCGGTTTCCGATCATTACCGAGGTGGGTGCGGCAGCCACCCGCTCGCCGCTTGACGGCGTGCGATACCGACTCGTGTTCCGCGAGAACTCCTACGTCACCTACGTCGCAGTCTTCCCATACGGAACGAGTCTCTACCTCGGCTGGATGATGTGGCGCAGCCGCCGCGGCGGGCAGGTCGTCGGGCAGCTTCTCTCGGACATCGTCCGAAGCATGTTCAACCGTACCGATCCCGAACTGCGGATGTTCCGGGCCGAGCGGGCCCGGGCGATGCGCGAAGCGGTGCACGCAGCCTGCCGCGAAGGGCTGTTCGTGGCGCATGAACAGCGGCACGTTCCGCTCGAGTTCGGCTTCCCATCCAGTCTCCCGAACCCTGGTGACCGGCGTCGGATCCCCGACGCACCGACACGACGGCGTCTGTGGGCATGGCTGATCCCGACTGGACGGCGCCTGACACGATCGGTGTCGGTTCTCGTCGAGGCGCTCGACCTCACGCCGCCGCAGGTATCCGACGCTGAGACGGCCATCGTGGTTGTCGGCGGCTTCCGGTCAAATCTGGAAAAGGATCTTGATGCTCTTCTCCTTCGAATCGGGCCGCCATCTGCGGTTGGAAACGAACGAATCGACGAACCGCGAGGTGACCAACAGTGACCACGGGGGACCAAGTCGTGCCCGATGGTGGCGGGTGGGGCGATGTCGAAGTCTGGGACAAACTCGCCGCATGGGAGAAGAAATCCCCTGCCACGGCGAAGACGCTGATCGAGATTCTCCAAGCTGAGCGGCGGCATGCACACCGCTTGGAATGGGCGCACTGGGCCCGGCAGATGGCGGGCGTCATCCTCGGTTTCGGATGCGTGATCGTCATGGCTCTGCTGGCCTGGCACTACGCTGACATCGGCTCGCCCATCAACGGCGCCCTGGTCATGGGCGCGGGCACAGGTTCGATTGTAGCGATCTTTGTAACGGGCAAGTACGTCGGACGTGCCCCAAGCGCTCGGGAGCGCTCAAGGGCCAGAGGCGCTTAACGCGATCACTTGCTACTGATGCAGCACTTGAAGATCATTCAGGTTGTCGCTAATTTCCGGACCCCTTTCCTCGAGCTTGGGGCCATCGGCGGTGCCACGGGCGGGCGACGGAAATATGCGCATTCCAGCCAGTCCTGAGGACCTATAGGAAGTGAGCGGGAACGGGATTTCTCCGATTCGTTTACCACTGGCCAGGGCAGGCATCGGGGGTCAGAGGTCTAGATCGATCGTGGGAGAGCGTTGGGGTGCTGCTGCGGGCGCCTCGGCCGTGTTCGTCGCCGGGGTGGGAGGGCTGACCGGGCGGGCGTCCGTGTCGGGAAATAACAGGGGCACCGTCGGCTGGTGCGCGGTGTGGAGTTCGTGGGGGGCGTGGGTGGCGACGAGGGCGGCGAGGGTGATGGGTGGCTCGTCGCCCTGCAGGTGAATGTTCGACTGGCGCCGGAGGATGGCTTTCAGGGTCTCCTCGCGTTGGACGAGGGCGGCGGTGAGGAGGTCATTTCTGATGTCGAGGGTGCCGTGGTGGGGGTCATGGATGCGCAGGGCGTCGGTGCGGGCCTCGACGCGGGTGGCTGTTGACGGCTGCGCGGTGGGGTTCGTGCGTAACGGTGGCGTGGTGGGACGGGTAGGGGCCGGACGGGTTTCTGGTGATCGCGTCGGGGCGGGAGCGAGAGCGGGCACCGGTGCGGTGTGCTGGGCGAGGTATGCGGCCTGGTGGGGTAGCGGCTGCGGGCCGGTCAGGGTGCGGAAGGTCGCGACGACGTCGCGGGAGGCCTGTTGGGCCGTCTTGTAGGTCCGGCGCAGCGCGCGGGCGTGGGCCTCGGGGACGGGCCGGTAGCTGCCCGCGGGGGTGCGCTGTGTGAGCGTTCCCGTTTTGATCATCTGACTGGTGGTGGCGATGCCGGTGCTGGCGAGGTCGGGCAGGATCAGGATGGCGCGGCGGATCGCGGTAAACGCGGTGGGGAGTTGGCGGACGTCGCCGTGGGCCGCGGTACTGGTGGTGTGGTCGATCAGCCGGGCGATGTCGGCGGTGAGGTGACGGCCGGTCTGGCCGTGTGTTCCCAGCGACTGGAGGTCGCGCAGTGACCGGGAGATCTCCTGCCAGGCGGTGATGGTCTGCTGGGCCTGGTCGGCGGCGTCGTGGTAGCGCATTTTCTCGACGGTTCGACCGAAGGTGGCCCGCTGGGTGGCGAGGGTCTGGGCCCGTCCTGCGATCAGCACGGCGAGGTCGGCGAACGCGATCAGTGTGTGGTGGTTGGGGGTGGCGTCGGGCTGGCTGAGGTGGTGCGCGAGGAGGCGGAGATGGTCGAGTTGGCGGTCGAGGGGATGTGCGCCGTAGTCGCCGAGGAGGGGGCGGACGTCGTCGAGGGCGCTTTCGGTCCCGTGCGGGGAGGAGCGTTCGTGGATCTGACTGGCGGGCACGGCGAGTTCGGCGAGGTGACGGAGGGTGCGTGCCGCGGGCGACAGGTCCGTGGTGGTGTCCCGCGGTGCGGCTCTGGAAGGGCGCGGGTTCGCCGGGGTGTGGGCGGCGAGTTCGCGGGCGCTGATCGCCGCGGTCAGAGTGATGTCGGCGAGGCGGGCGGTGGCGGCGGCGACGGCGGTCGGGCTGGCCAGGAGCCAGGCGTCGGGGCCGCGGTGCTCGGCGGCGGGTCCGAGCTGGGCGGTGAGAAGATCGTGGGCGACCGCGAGGGTGTCGGCGGCCTGCTGCCAGCGGTCTGCGGGGACGGGTGGCGGGTCGGGGAGGGTCTGCTGGGCGGCGGTGGTGGCGAGGCTGAGCTCGCGGGCCAGCCGTCCGGGTGGGCTGTCGTCGTCGAAGGGGCGGGCGAGGAATCGGGCGTGGCGGGCGGCGACGGTGACCAGCAGGGTGATGCCGGCGGCGTCCGCGTTGGCGCGGTCGGCTGGCAGGGAGACGGTGACCGGTTGGGTGGCGGCGGTGGCGGTGAGTCGGGCTGCGGTGGTGGCGAGTTGGCCGTAGGTCAGCGGGTCAGGCATCGGGTAGGGCGGCCAGGGCTTGGCGGGTGAACATGGTCGCGCGGGCCTGGGCCAGGACAGCGGTGTCGTGGCCGGTGCAGCGGGGGAGCAGCGCGGCGGCCGCGGTCAGCAGCTCGCGGACGTCGGTGAGCGGGACGTTGTCGGTGTCGACAGCCATCGGCGGGGCGGCGGTGACGTCGATGTCGGTGAGTTCGGCGACGGCTTGGTCCACGAGGAGCAGTGCCAGGTGGGCGGCGGTGTGCTCGGCCAGCGGCGGGTGCAGCAGGGCGACCGCGGCGTGTTCGAGCATCGCGAGCGCCGTCGCCGGGTCGGCGTCGGCGTCGGTTCGTCCGGTCAGCTCGACGGCCGTTGCGTGCCAGCTGCGGGCGGGTCGGGGATCGCCGGCTTCGTGGACCGAGCGGGTGGGCTGGTCGTTCATGGATGGTCTCCCGGGGTCGGTGATGGCGCTGACTGCTGGTTCGGGGAAATGCCGGTCGTCACCGGGCAGGGAGCCGTCCGGGCGTGGGCTGGCGGGCGCGGAAATGCATCTTCGCGCCGGCTGTATCTGCTTATCTTTCACGATAACCGGATGTATCGGTATTGCCGGGAATGCTCGTGCGCATGGCGGTGTCGGTGTCGGCGAAGGCCCATTCGTCGGCGGCGATGACGTGGTCGACCAGTGCGGTGTGACCGCCGACCTGCCACAGGGCGGTGAACGGCGGGAAGCCGTCGAGGAGCGCCGCTTCGGTGCTGGTCAGGCCCATGTCGGTGAGGAGCCGGCCGATCTGTTCGGGATTCTGGTGCAGGAACACCCGCACACTGGTGGTGTTGAGCAGGCCGGCGGCGATGGAGGCTTCGGCCCGGTCGGCGTGGACCTGGCCGCGCAGGTCGGCGATGGCGTGAGTGATGAGGATGTTCGCCGCACCCCATTGGCGGCCCAGCCGCCACTGGTCCTGCAGGAAACGGACGATCGCGAGGTCGTCGAGGGCGATCCATCCTTCGTCGATGACGGTGAGTTTGTGCCGGTCGGGTTGGCCGTACATGACGGCTTGCAGCCAGCCGGCGGCGGCGGTGAGGACGAGTTTGAGGGCCCGCCGGTTGGTCAGCAGCGCGGAGAGGTCCAGGACGAGGCCGGGGGTGGTGTCCCAGGCCAGGCCGATCGAGGTGGGACCGTCGCAGATGCCGCGCAGGTCGTGGTCGACCAGGGTGACGCAGGCGTCGAGCAGGGGACGGCGGCGGTCGAGGAGCTCACCCGGGGTGGTGTCGAGGTCGGCGGCCAGGGTCGGGTCGGGGTGGGCGAGGACCGCGCGGATGTCCAGGAGCGTCGGGGTGGGGGTGCGGGCTGCGGCCCGGCGGACCGCGGCGGTGACGAGGCGCTGCTGGCTGACCGACAGTTCGCCCTGGCCCAGGGCGACGGCGAGCAGTGCGCCGGTGACCGCGGCCCGCCGGGTCGTCTGCGTCGGGCTGTCGGCGGCGGGGTGCTGGCCGGGGCCGGCGTCGAGGGGGTTGACCCGGATGCCGCCGCCGGGGCGCAGGCGCAGCGCGGCCCAGCCGAGCCGGTCGGCCAGCGCCGTCCATTCCCCTTTCGGGTCGATCACGGCGGTGAAGCGGGGCCGGCCGCCGGCGGGGGTGCGGGCGGCGGCGCGGTGCAGATAGGCCTTGATGAGCGCGCTTTTGCCGTGGGCGCCGGCACCGGAGACGACCATGTTCGGTCCTTGGATGAGCCCGGCGTCGTAGGCCTCGTGCAGGTCGAAGAAGAAGCCGCCGCCGGCGAGCCGGTTGTGTCCGAGGAAGACTCCGCGGCTGCCGAGTCCGGCTTCGATGGTGAACGGGTAGACCGCGCACAGGTGGGCGGTGGTCGCGGTGTGCCGCGGCAGCGCCAGTCGGTCGACCGGCGATGCTCGCCGTCGCCACCGTGGCGGTGCGCCGGGGGCCATCAGCCACCCCCGCCGAACAGGCCGCGGCCGGGGGCCAGGCCGAGCGGGAGGGTCGCGGCCCAGGCCCGGTCGTGCCGGCCGTGCAGCGGGCGGAGTTCGGCGATCCCGCAGCGGGCGGCCAGGTCGACCATCGCCTGGCTGGCCTCGTCCAGTGCGGGGCGGCTGGGCGCGGTGACGTCGATCAGGCCGGCGTAGCCGTACTCGGGATAGCCGGCCTGTAGTTCGGCGTCGCGGCGGTCGATGTCCTCGTGGGCCTGGGTGAGGTGGACGGGCACGCGGACGGCGTGTTTCTGGCGCAGGTGTAGTTGGGCGTCCACGGAGACGGATTCGGTGTTGAGGCGGCGGCGTGAGATCCGTGGTGGTACCGGTTCCATGAGGACCGCGACCGTGCGGGCCCCGGGGGTGTCGTGCAGCAGCGGGTCGAGCCAGCCGGGTTGCACGGTCAGGGTCGGCCAGTGCGCGATCCAGAACAGTCGATGCCAGCCGCCGTCGATCTGAACGGCGTCCCAGTGGGCGTGGATGGCCAGCGGGGCCAGCAGTGCCGGGTCGACGGTGGCGGCCAGGCCGGCTTTGGCCGCCAGCCCGCGCCGCACCCCGTCCAGTCCGGTGCGTGCCGTCGGGTCGGCGTGGAGCCGGACGGTCTGGGCGAGGTCGACCGGGGACAGCAGCCGGTCGACGACGAGGCCGGCGGCCGTGCAGCGTTCGGCGAGCGGCCGGGCCGCCGCGATCGCGGCGTCCTGCGCGGTGATCCCGCTATGGCGCAACCGGCGGGCGTCCACGG
>NZ_CAUVXL010000054.1:0-6552 GCF_963555915.1 Protofrankia sp. Cas4 | reverse complement strand
CTAGCGGCCAGTTCACCACGCACCATGCGGCCATCTGCCCACTGATTACGAAGTCAGATCGCCATCGGGCCTGGTCAGAGCGGCCTACCGGGGCGGCGTAAGGCCCGGATGAGGCGGGAGACCTCGCCGCGCAGGCTTGCCGGCACCCGCAGCACCTGCCGACCGGCCGGGGTCATCAGATCAACGGTGATCAGGTCACCGCGCTTGCGCCCCTGGGACGCCGCGACCGTTCGTCGGTCGAACGCCACGTCGAAGTAGTCACCCGCCCGCGGGAACGGCGCGACGACCAGCAACCGCCGGGTGGTGAGCAGGATCCAGCGGGACGTCCCCAACCGGCGCCCGATGAAGCGTTCGGCCCTGGCGGTGAGCGCACCGGGACCTGCGGGGTCGGTGAGCCGGCCCCGCAGCACGACCTCGGTGAACTCCCCCGGCTCCAGCGGCACGTCCGGTGGCCTGGCCCGGCGTACCGGCATGCCTCGCACGCGTCCCAGCCTTCCACCACCGGGCACCACACGCGTCCAGGGCAGCACGGACGCACAGGACACCACGCACGCAAGGCTGCCCTGCCCACGGCTCGGCGTTGTGATACCTACCTACCACTGGCGCTAGCTTGTGATACCAAACAGCCCTGTAGGTATCACAAGGCCACCTGACACCTGCGCCCGGCCACTTCAGAAGGCGTCGGCGGGACGGTACACCCCCCAGACTGCGCGCAGAGCGTGACAGACCTCACCGACGGTAGCGCGGGCGCGCAGGGCCTCCTTGAGCGGATAGAGGACGTTGTCCGTCCCCTGCGCGGCGGCTTTGACCGCGTCCAGGCAGCGTGTCACCTCGGCGTTGTCGCGGTCGGCCCGCAGTGTGGCCAGCCGGGCGGCCTGGTCAGCCTCGATCGACGGGTCCACCCGCAACGGCTCGTAGCGGTCCTCCTGCTCGGCCCGGAACCGGTTGACGCCGACCACGGTGCGCGAGCCGTCCTCGATGCCCTTCAGGACCGCGTACGCGGAATTCTCGATCTCGCTCTTCTGGTAGCCCTGCTCGATCGCGGCGACCGCTCCCCCGCGCTTTTCGACCTGTTCCATCAGTTCACGGGCGGCGTGCTCGACCTCGTCGGTCAGCGCCTCGACCGCGTAGGAGCCGGCGAACGGGTCGACGGTGGCGGTGATGTCCGTCTCGTAGGCGAGGACCTGCTGGGTGCGCAGCGCCAGCGTCGCGGCCTTGACCGTGGGCAGGGCGATGGCCTCGTCGTAGGAGTTCGTGTGCAGGCTCTGGGTGCCGCCCAGCACCGCCGCGAGGCCCTGCACCGCGACCCGGACGAGGTTGACCTCGGGCTGCTGTGCGGTCAGCTGCACGCCGGCGGTCTGGGTGTGGAAGCGCAGCATCATCGATTTGGGGTTGGTCGCACCGAAGGTGTTCTTCATCACGTCCGCCCAGATCCGGCGGGCGGCGCGGAACTTCGCCACCTCCTCCAGCAGGGTCGTGCGGGAGACGAAGAAGAACGACAGCCGCGGTGCGAACTCGTCGACCACGAGCCCGGCCTCGATCGCCGCCCGGACGTAGGCGATGCCGTCGGCAAGGGTGAACGCGATCTCCTGGGCGGGGGTCGCCCCGGCCTCGGCCATGTGGTAGCCGGAAATCGAGATCGTGTTCCACTTGGGGATCTCGTTGCGGCAGTAGGCGAAGGTGTCCGAGACCAGCCGCAGTGACGGTGCCGGCGGGTAGATGTAGGTGCCGCGAGCGATGTACTCCTTGAGGACGTCGTTCTGGATCGTCCCGGTGATCTTCGAACCCGGAACGCCCTGTTCCTCGGCGACCAGTTGGTAGAGCAACAGCAGCACGGACGCGGGCGCGTTGATGGTCATCGAGGTGGAGACCTGGTCGAGCGGGATGCCGTCGAAGAGCAACCGCATGTCCTCGATCGAGTCGATCGCCACGCCGACCTTGCCGACCTCGCCGTGCGCGATCGGCTCGTCGGAGTCGAAGCCCATCTGGGTGGGCAGGTCGAAGGCGACGGAAAGCCCGCCGGTGCCGGCGGCGACGAGCGAGTGGTAGCGCTCGTTGGACTCCCGCGCGGTGCCGAAGCCCGCGTACTGCCGCATCGTCCACGGCTTGCCGGTGTACATGGTCGGGTAGACGCCCCGGGTGAACGGATACTCGCCAGGCGCGCCGAGACGCTCCGACAGATCCTCAGGAAGATCGGGTGCACCGTACACAGACTTGATCGGCTGGCCGGACTCCGACAGACGCTCGCTCATGGCCAGATGGTAGGGAAAGCCGGCCCCCGCGTGCGCGCCTCACAGTTGCCACGCGCGTCACCGCCGCCTCCACACTGATCAACACAGCGGCCTGCGCTTGGGCCGGGGCCTGTGCCGGGGCCTGCGCCGGGGCTTGCGGCAGGCGGGCCAACCCGATAATCCGCATCGCGGATACACAAAACAGATAATCCAGACAATACAACGTGCTTTCTTCGCCTTTCGTCGACTGTGCACACATCGGAAGCCCACAACGTCTACCCTTTTCCACGGGAGGCTCCACGGCTCAACAGCCCTTCACCGCCGGTCGAACCAGCGCACCGCCGCGCCGGTTCATATCGCCCGACCGTGAGGGGCATGCCCGGAGCCCGACGGGCGGGTAGGCCAAACGGTGCGCGATCACGGCTCCTTTCGCGCGTCCACAGGCCCGAGTCAGGACGGGAACGGGGCTGACCCATGACCCACAACGCCATGACCCAGTTAACCGTGGAGACGATCAGGGCGGAGCTCGTCGCACTCTCGACCGGACGTGGTCTGAACCTCGAGAAAATAGCCGGTTCACCTCTGGTGAAACTACCGGAAACACCAGGTGAATGGACCGACGATCAGCGCGCGACGGCATTACAGAGAATCATAACCGAGTGCTGTCACGCGCTATCCCAGGAAAAGCTGCGCACCGGGGCACAGGTCGGTTTCAACATCGACGGTGAAGATACGGGCGATCCGTCCCTGACCGCCCGTATCGACGCACTCGCCCGCCGGCGGGGCAGGCACGAGCGCACCGTTCGTGAATGGTTCTATCGGGGAACGAGCGAGGTGGCGCTCCTCCTACAGCAACGGGTCGCGGAGCTGAACATCCGCGACGGCTGGCGAGAATATCTTGAAAACGACGGGATCGTAGATCTTCTGGAAGCCGGGTCGCACCGGTTCTCTCTCGACCGGACCGAGATCCTGGTCCGGCTCTCCGGTCGGTTCCTCACGGAAGTTCTGGTGTTCCGGTCGCTGGTCGCACTCGACGACGGTGTCGATCATTACGTCGCCACGTCCCGTTATCACAGCGACCCCCGGCCCGGCGTGGTCTTCCTGGAACCACTGGCAAACTGCGTGGTCCGCCGGTCCGCATTCACCTCGAACGGGCACCAGGTGTCCGAACTTGAATTCCCGGCGACTCTTCCGCCCGGCCGCCGTATTTCCTTTGCCTACCGGCTGCGGGTGCAGAGCGACCGTGAGATGGTCCCCGTGCTGAGTTATGTGCCGAAAGCACAACAGGACAACCGGTACATACTGCAGGTACAGTTCGATCCGGCAACGACGCCGGATCGGCTGTGGTACTTCGCCGGCGTGCTCGGCCCGGAGACCCGGCTGCATCCGGATAACGAACATCAGTGGCTCCGGCCGAGCGGTCTGGGCTATGTGCGCAAGGGCTTCGTCGAGCTTTCCCGCGGCCTTCACTACGGAGTGGCGTGGGACTGGCCACTCTAGCCGGGGCACGTCCCCCGTCCCAGCCGGGCGCTTCCCCCATCTCCCAGGCAAGGTCCCCGGAGAAGCTACAGTCGCCGCATGCGGCCCACCCTCCAGGCATCGGATGCCTCGGTCTCGGCGGCGCGTCTGGCCGAGCTCACCGGGATCGAGCGTCATGACGTTGCCGTGATTCTCGGGTCCGGATGGCTGCCGGCGGCAGACGTGCTGGCCGCGGCAGGTAGGACAGCCGGCGAGACAACCGTTACCGAGCTCGGTGGCTTCGTGCCGCAACGCGCGCCCGGCCACGCCGGGAAGGTTCGTTCCGTCACGCTCGGCGGGCGCCACCTGCTACTCTTCCTCGGCCGGGTCCACGCCTATGAGGATCATGATCTGTCTGTTGTCACCCACAGCGTTCGGACGGCCTGCGCCGCCGGCGCGTCCACGGTGGTACTCACCAATGCCGCGGGCGGGCTCCGGGAGGACTACAGCGTCGGCCAGCCGGTCCTCGTAGCCGATCATCTGAACCTCACCGGGCGCAGCCCACTGATCGGTCCGCGGTTCGTCGATCTCACCGACGCCTATGCCCCGCGTCTGCGTGACCTGGCACGCACTGTCGATCCCACCCTCACCGAGGGGGTGTATGCGGGCCTGCCTGGGCCGCATTTCGAAACGCCGGCCGAGATCCGGATGCTGCGGACGCTCGGCGCGGACCTGGTGGGCATGTCAACCATCCACGAGACGATCGTGGCCCGGGCCGAAGGCGCCGACGTGCTCGCCCTGTCTCTGGTGACCAACCTCGCGGCCGGTATGAGCGGCACGCCGCTCGACCACCGTGAGGTGCTGGCCGCCGGTGCCGCCGCCGCCGAGCGGATGGGCTCGCTGCTCGCCGCGGTCGTCACCAGGCTCTGAGCGGGCCCGCCGCGGTGAATGATCGACCCAGCCGACCCGGCCGACCCGGCCGCCATGGTTGAGGCGGATTGCGATCTCGTCGCCCGGGTCCGGGACTGGATCGCGGGTGACCCCGAGCCCGCCGACCGTGCGGAACTCACCCGTGCGCTCGAGGCCGGTGACCTTCCGGCCCTGCGAACCCGATTCTCCGGTGCCCTCCGGTTCGGCACGGCGGGGCTGCGGGGGCCACTTCGCGCCGGTCCCGCCGGGATGAACACCGCGGTCGTCCGACGTGCGGCGGCGGGACTCGCGGCGTGGCTGCGCTCGCCGGATCCGGGCCGGGCAGCGCCGCTGGTAGTGGTCGGCGCGGACGCCCGGCACGGCAGTGAGCGGTTCGCGCTCGACAGCGTCCGGGTGCTGGCCGGCGCGGGACTACGGGCCGCCCTGCTGCCGGTGCCGGTACCCACGCCGGTGCTCGCCTTCGCGGTGCGCCAGCTCGGCGCGGACGCCGGGATCATGGTCACCGCCAGTCACAATCCGGCGACCGACAACGGCTACAAGGTCTATCTGGGCGCACCGGCCGGAGACCCGGCAAACGGAGCGCAGATCATCGCTCCGGTCGACACGATGATCGAAGCCGCGATCGACGCCGTCGGACCGGCCGCCTCCATCCCCTTGAGCGATGGCTGGACGCGACTCGGTGACGAGATCCGGTCCAGCTACATCGAGGCGGCGGCAGCGCTGTGGCCCACGAGCGATACGACGGACGACATGAGCGTCGCCGCGGACCTCCGGGTGGCCTACACACCGCTGCACGGCGTCGGTGCGGACACGCTGCGTGCGGTGTTCACCCGCGCGGGGTTCGCCCCACCGTTCATGGTCCCCGAGCAGGCGCGACCCGACCCGGACTTCCCGACCGTGGCGTTCCCGAACCCCGAGGAGCCTGGGGCGATGGACCGGGTCCTCGCCCTCGGCCGGGCGGTGGCCGCCGATGTGATCATCGCCAACGACCCGGATGCGGATCGCTGTGCGGTCGCGGTGGGCGAGCGCATCCTCACCGGCGACGAAATCGGGCTGCTCCTTGCCGACCATGTGCTGCGTACCCGCCCCGGCCCGGTCGCGACGACGGTGGTCAGCTCCCGCGCTCTGGCCACGCTCGCGGCCACGTACGGCGTGGCGTGCATCGAGACCCTCACCGGCTTCAAGTGGATCATGCGGGCACACCCTGGCCTCGTGTTCGGTTACGAGGAGGCGCTCGGCTACGCGGTAGCGCCCGGCCTCGTCCGCGACAAGGACGGGATCACCGCGGCGCTGGCCATCGCCGGGATCGCCGCGGCGGAGAAGAGCCGTGGTCGCACCCTGCTCGACCGGCTCGACGACCTTGTCCGCCGGTGCGGCCTGCACGCCACGTCTGCGGTGTCGGTCCGCATCACCGATACCGGGCAGCTTTCTTCGATCATGAGCATGCTACGGGCCGAGCCCCCGACCCGCATCGGCGATGCAGCGGTCGTCGACGTGCGTGATCTCGCTGCCGGCCCGTCCATCAAAGACACCATCAAGGACAGCAAAGTTGCCGCACTACCAGCTTCCGATGTGCTGATTTTTCGTCTCGCGGATGGCGGACGGGTGGTCGTGCGTCCCAGCGGCACCGAACCAAAGATCAAAATCTACCTGGAAGTAACCGTCCCGGTCGATCCCAGCGCGGACGCAACGGCTCTCGCGGCCGCCCGCAGCCAGGCCGATGCCCGCCTGACCACCCTGCGAAGCGCCGTCCTGACGATCCTCGCCCAGTGACCTCCCCGTGCCTCCGGATTGAGAACGCCCGGCGATAGCCCCGCGACGCCGCGTCCCTATTGCCGCACCCTCTGTGGGAACGATGTGAATCTGGTGTTGTGGCAGGAGCATCAGATACACATCGTTAAGCTTGGGATTTAAGGTCAATGCCGTTGACTTA
>NZ_CAUVXL010000053.1:0-62974 GCF_963555915.1 Protofrankia sp. Cas4 | reverse complement strand
ATTTAAGGTTACTGGGCCGGCGCCACGCGCGTCGGCGAGAACCGCTCGATCTTTCTTCCCGGACCACCCGAGCTCGCCTGCGCATCAGGCTACCGCCGTACCTCGCTCCGCCTGGCTGTAGCTGTCCATGTAGAGGGCGAAGTCCGCCGCATCCCTGGCAGCCTCGGCCGACACCGCCGGGTAGTAGTCCTTGATATTTTCGGGTGCGACCCCGTCCCGCACGAGACCGGCAACGAGATCATAGGGGACACGCGTTCCTGATACGACCGGCACCCCGCCACGGGTCTGCGGATCCACCTCAAGTCTCTCCCTGGGCCGAAAAAGACGGGGAACAACCACGCCCTCACGAACCGCAAAGGGCTCGAAGACATCACGCAGCACCACAAGTACACGCTGACCCGGCTTCCTTACAAGATCTGTTGCCTCGCCGCCTTCGACCAGTAGAACGGTGTCACCGTCAGAGACGATCGTGTACTGCGACAGCTGCGCGGACTCACCGAGATCACGCAGGTTGTTGATCGCCTTTCTGATCTTCTGAAGCGAAACATCCTGCCGAAGAAAAACACAGGCACGAAGAGCAAGAAGATCACGAAAGGAATACAGCACCCGCGGCGATTCGGCCGAAATCTCGGGTACCAACACGGCACCCGCGCCCGTGTCTCGACGCCAGTGCGACAGCTGACGGCGGGTCGCGCCCGACAGCGCCGCTGCCATCTGAGCCGTATACGCCACGTCACCCTCCCCGCCTCTGCCAGGCCCCCAGCGCCAGAACAAGTGTCGTGAACCACTATGCACCATTAGTCATGATCATCGGATCATGACACTGTGGCCGACATCGCCAATGCTGTCACGCCGGCACACAACCGATCACGGGCGGTGCCGACTGGGGCTCCCCTGCTGGTGCGGCACGGCAGGTCGACATCGTCGCCGTCGTAGAGTCGAACCACATGCATGATCGGCAGCCCGATACGCCCGGAGCAGCCGGGTGATCGCTGGGAGAACCTGGGTAGTGCCGGGGACGGGGCAGGCCCCGCCATCGACAAAGTCGACCTGGGTGTCGATCACCAGCAGAGCGGAGCTGGCCATCTGTGGTGCGATGTGTGGGTCGAGCGCACCGGGCCAGGCAGCCATCCGCACCGTCTCCGTTCTCGTGCCATCAGCTGCGAGCGTTATTCACAGGTCGGGTCGCGAACGGGATCGTCGCAGGTCAGCGCCCGCGCGGGGAGGCAACAAAGCAAGTCTCCTCCAGCACCTCGCGCAGCGCGGCCTAGGCTTGGTCTTCGTCGGGGTCGATGTGCCCGCCCGGGTAGAGCCACTGGCCGAGTTTGTTGTGGTGCACGAGCAGCACGCATCATGGTCATCGAAGACGATCGCGAATGCGCTGAAATGCCGGATAGCGGCCATGAACCTTGGCTGTCGGGCGTGGCCAGCATCCTGGCCACCGCAGCAGTCTCGGTGAGCCGATGGCCGTCGGCGATCGATGTGTAACTGAATTGCCGATCAAGAATCATGCATCGATGTAAGCGATCGTCGACACCAGACCGCTACCGCCCGCGTCTGGCGCGCCGACCGTGCCACACGGCCTCCTGCGACCTCAGGACAGGGTGTCGGGGTCGTCCCGCCAGTCCGCCGCGATCGCCTGCACCGCCTACCACACCTATGTTCTCACCGGTATCGCGAAGCCTGCTCTACTGCGATCCATTCGCTGGCAGGACGAGCGACGAAGGTTGGTGTGGCGGGCCGGTTTACCAGCGGGTCTTGGCCCACCGTGCCGCGTCGGAGATCAGCGCTGGCAGTTCTGCCGGTGTGTCCAGTTCGGCGATGTCGGCGATCGGTACCCACAGGGCGGCGCAGACTTCCTCCAGCTGTGCGGTGAGTTCGCCGGACAGTACTCGCAGCACATACACCATGTCCACGTGCTGGTGGACCCCGATCGTGGAATCGCTGACCTGCATTTCCAGGATCGCGTACGGCGGTGCATGCACGGTGATAGCCGGGTGGGCGAACAGCGGGTCGCACACGACTTCCGCGGTGACTCCGGTCTCCTCCCGCACTTCGCGAAGCGCGGCCTGGGCCGGGTCTTCGTTGGGGTCGATGTGCCCGCCCGGGTAGAGCCACTGGCCGAGTTTGTTGTGGTGCACGAGCAGCACCTGTCCGTGGTCGTCGAAGACGATCGCGGACGCGGTGAAATGCCGGAGTGTGGTCATGAACACCGCCTTTCGGTGTGGCCCGCGGCGAGTGCCTGGATGCGGTCGGCGACCCACTCTAATGCGGCTCGTGACATGCCTGGATGAACGGGAAGCTGCAGTGTCGCCGCACACAACGCCTCGGCGTTCGGACAGGCACTGGCATACGGGGCGAAGAGCGGCCGATGGTACAGCGGCCGGTAGGCGTAACGGATCGAATCGGGCGGCAGGCCTGCGGCGGCGAACCCGGCCGCGAGCGGTTCCGCCGAATTCGAGGAGATCAGCACCAGGTTGTAGTAGTTCGGTGCGTCTTGCGGTCCGTAGCCAAGCTCGGCCAGCCGGCTGTCGTCGCCGCTCCAGCTGACCACGGCGACCCCGGCCCGGCGCACCCGGCGCACCCGGCGGGCTGGTGCCGGGCGCATCCCAACTGCTGGTGCTGGACGCTGACGGGCACGTGCGGCCGGGGGCCGATACGTCGTTGATGCGCGGGGACAGTCAGACCGCGCCGAACTGGCGGTCGCCGGCATCCCCGAGACCCGGGACGATGAAGGCGTCGTCGTTCAGCCGCTCGTCGATGCTCGCGGTGACCACCCGCACGTCGAAACCGCTCGCGTCCAGTGCCGCGATGCCCTCGGGTGCGGCGAGCACGCAGATCATGATCATACCGGTAGCCCCGCGGTCGGCCAGCAGGTTCAGGCAGTGTGCCGCTGATCCACCGGTGGCGAGCATCGGGTCCAGGAGCAGCACCGGATACCCGGCGAGGTTCTCCGGCAACGACTCCAGGTAGGCGTGGGGCTGGAAGGTCTTCTCGTCCCGGGCCAGGCCGATGAAGCCCGTCCGCGCCTCGGGCAGCAGGCCGAGCGCCGCCTCCAGCATCCCCAGCCCGGCCCGCAGCACCGGGATGACGATCGGTGCGGTGGCCAGCCTGCGCCCGCTGGTGGGGGTGAGCGGGGTGGCCACGGTGTACCCGACGGTGACCAGCTCCCGAGCAGCCTCATAGATCAGCATGGTCGCCAGTTCACGCAAGGCCACCCGGAACACGGGCGGTTCGGTGCTCTTGTTACGCAGCACCGTCAACCGCGCCGCTACCAGGGGATGTTCGACGACGTCGACCCGCACGATTCGTTCGCCTCCTGCACAGTGCCATGGTCCCGTTCACTTCCACCCGCAATGATGGGCTGCATGGCAAGCATCTCCCCCGGTGAGGACCGTCCAGTCGGTGAGGACCGTCCAGGCCGTGAGGACCGTCCAGTCGGAGCCGGCGGATCCGCGCCTGGCGCTCCGCTGCCGCGCCGGTCCGAACTGGCCCGGATGATCGATCACACTCTGTTGCGCCCCGAAGCCGTCGGCGAGGAGGTCCTCGCGTTGTGCACCGAGGCGACCGAGCTCGGAGTCGCCACGGTGTGTGTCGCGCCCACCCACGTCTACCTGGCGGCCGCCGCGGCACGTCGTAGCGGCCCGGACGGCTCACAGGCCCGATCGGCCGATCCCGCATTCGCGGTCGCCTCGGTGATCGGCTTTCCGCACGGTACCCACCTGACCGTCGTCAAGGCCGAGGAGGCACGCCGGGCGGTGGCCGACGGCGCGGACGAGATCGACCTGGTCATCGACCTGGCCTGCGCGATGGAGGGGAACTGGCGGTCGATCGAGACCGAGATCGCGGAGGTACGACTGTCGGTCCCACCGCACGTGATCCTCAAAGTGATCATCGAAAGTGCCCTGCTCCCGGACGCGAGCATCGCGGCGGCCTGCCGGGCGGCTGAAACGGCCGGTGCCGAGTTCGTGAAGACCTCGACCGGCTTTCACCCCGCCGGCGGGGCGAGCCTGCGGGCGGTACGGGTGATGCGGGCGACGATCGGTGGCCGGCTCGGCATCAAGGCCAGCGGCGGCATCCGCACCGCCGAACAGGCACTCGCGTTCGTCGAGGCCGGCGCGACCAGGCTCGGCATGTCCGCCACCCGCGACGTCCTCGCTGCCGTCCCCGAATAAGAACGCCCGGCAATAGAGCCGTCCCCGAACGTCCGCTTCGCGAAAATTCGGGGACCCTGGCACTCGGACGGGTCATCACGTGTCATTTTCGGGCCGACACCTCCTTCGCCGGCACATCCTTCGGCGGCACATCCTTCGGCGCTGGCGCCTTCGCAGCCGTCGCTGCCGCTGCCTCCGGCGACGCCGCCTTGGCTGACGCTGCCTTGGCTGACACGGCCTTGCCCGACACGGCCTTCGCCGGCGCTGGCTTCGATGACACTGCCTTGGCCGACATCGCCTTGGCTGACAGCGCCGTCGCCGACATCGCCCTGTTGGCTACGTTGAGAAACCTTTCGTTCGCGGCGGTGAGCTCCGCGGACTCGGCACCGGCCTGCTGCGCCCAGGCGTCGTAGGTGTCGCCAGCCCGATAGCCTCGCAGCACCTCGGTCAGCCGTTGCGTGCTTTCGACCGCCTCGTCATAGTGCCGTACGACGGCCGAGGCCGGGCCGAATCTGATACACAGCCGCCCATAGGCGGTGCGAGCCGCTTCGTTCGCCTCGTTGCGACGCTTGAGGCATTCCCGTGCCTCGTCGTCGTTGTCCATGATTCCCCGGGACCACAGCCCGATACATTGGCCGGTGGTCCGCTGGGATCTCGCCAGTTGCTCGGCGGCGAAGTCGAGCACGTCAAGCCATTCCTTTCCAATGGCGAGCCGTTGCGACCGCCGCGACTCCAGCCGGCCCGCCAGCGCCAGGATTCCCGGCACGCCCAGGCCGGTCACGGCCACGCTGACAATCGCGAGTACCACTACGTCCGACATGATCAGTTATGGTAGCGGATCAGCCCGGCCCATCGGGACCGCGCGACCTCGCGGGGTCGGCCTGAGCTGGGCCCGCACCCTCGGACGCAGGCCGTGCCGGTGGACGGATCACCCACCGGCTACCTGTTCACGCAGGCGGCGAGGTGGTCGTTGACCAGGCCACACGCCTGCATCAGGGCATAGGCTGTCGTCGGGCCGACAAAAACGATGCCGCTGGCTTTCAGTGCCTTCGCCAGCGCCACCGACTCAGCTGTGGAGGCGGGTACGTCGGCGATCACAGCCGGTGCCAGCGGGGCCGCCGTGGCAGCGGGCCGAAACGACCAGACCAGCTCGCCCAGAGGGCCAAAGGTGGCGCGATCATAGTTCTTTCGCGCCACCGGAGGCCCCGTCCCCCGGAGCAATACTGGCACGTCCAGCGCCAGGACCGCACGGGCATTGCTAACGGTCGCAAGAATCTTCCGCCGGTTGCGGACTATGCCCGCGTCCGCCATCAGCCGCTCGACATCAGCCGAATCGAATGACGCGACGACCGTCGGATCGAATCCCGCGAACGCGCGCCGGAAAGCCTCCCGCTTGCGCAGAATCGTCAGCCAGGAAAGACCGGACTGGAATGCTTCGAGGCTGAGGCGTTCAAACAGGCCGACGGTGTCGTGGACCGGACGCCCCCATTCCTCGTCGTGATAGGCGATGTACTCGGGCGCGGACAGTGCCCAGGGACAGCGCGGACGGCCGTCCGGCCCGGCCGCGACGCCGGTGCGCGCACGCTGCGGGCGCCCGGTGGCTGGAGCCGGGACGACGGGCACGGCATCGGCATCGGCATCCGCCGACCGGCTACCCACCGGAACGCAACCGTGCGAAACCAGGCTTGATCACATCGTTGATGATGGCGAGACGCTGATCGAACGGAATGAAGGCCGATTTCATGGCGTTCACGGTCAGCCACGAAATGTCCGACCAGCCGTAGCCGAAGGTGTCGACCAGAGTGGCGAACTCACTCGACAGCGTCACACCGCTCATCAACCGGTTGTCGGTGTTGACCGTCACCCGGAAGTGGAGCCTGCGCAGCAGACCGATGGGATGCTCGGCGATGCTGACGCACGCCCCCGTGTCCACGTTGGACGTGGGGCACATCTCCAGCGGCACCCGGACGTCACGGACGTAGTTGGCGAGCCGCCCGAGAATCACATCACCGTCCGGGTCGATGGCGATGTCATCCATGATCCGAACTCCGTGACCGAGACGGTCAGCGTTGCACCACTGCAGCGCCTCCCAGATCGACGGTAGCCCGAACGCCTCGCCGGCGTGGATCGTGTAGTGCCCGTTCGCCCGCTGCATGTACTGGAACGCATCCAGGTGGCGGGTGGGCGGGAAGCCGGCCTCGGCACCGGCGATGTCGAAACCGACGACACCCCTGTCCCGCCACCGGACGGCGGCCTCGGCGATCTCCAACGACCGGGCCGCGTGACGCATGGCGGTCACCAGGGCACGGATCTTCAGCCCGGTCCCGGCCGAACCGGCGCGGAAGCCGTCCAGAACCGCCTCGATCACCGCGTCGAGTGCGAGCCCGCCTTCGACGTGCAGCTCTGGAGCGAACCGGACCTCGGCGTAGACGACGCCGTCCGCAGCAAGATCTTCGGCGCATTCTCGGGCCACCCGAGCGAGCGCGTCCGCGGTCTGCATGACCCCGACGGTGTGGCTGAACGTCTCCAGATAACGCACCAGTGACCCGCTGTGGGCGCCACCGCGGAACCAGGTCGCAAGTTTGTCCACAGCCACGGTGGGTAGGGCGTCGTAGCCGACCTCGTCGGCGAGTTCGACGACGGTCGCGGGACGAAGGCCGCCATCGAGATGGTCGTGCAGCAGCACCTTGGGCGCCCGACGGATGGCGTCCAACGACGGTGACGGGGCGGGCGCGCTCATCGTCCGACCGTACGGGAGCCGCGGGTCGGTGCCCACAGCAGACTTCCCCGCGCCGCGGGGAATTATTGCGATCATGCACGGTAGGACACACGGTGCTCTTCCACGATCCGGTTCTGATCCGTTACCGTTCGAAACATGTGTTTTCCATCAAGCAAAGACGAAAACCGTCCATCACTGGATGAAACGGGCTCGGGCTCGGGCTCGGGCTCGGGCTCGGGCTCGGCGGTGAGCCTCCGCGACTTCGTCGACTACGTTGCCGAGTACCTTGATCGCGCCCGCTCCGGCGAGGCATTTCTGATCATCAGCGACGGGCAGGCGGTGGCCCGTCTGCTCCCGCCCGAGGATCTCGACCCGGTGGTCGCCGGTCGGCCAGGCGGTTGGCGCCACCCCGACCATCACCTTGCGCCACCAATTTCCCCGCGCGAGGTCACCACGACGGGAAACCTGAGAAAATCCATCCACAGACAGACCCCGGCGGCATACCGTCACGGTGTGAGCGAGCCTGGTGCCGCGCCGTTCTGTGACGACGAATACCCGGAAGCCGAGCAGGAAGCCGACCGGCAGGCGATCGACGCTGCCTGGGCCGAGCCCGGCGAAAACATTCCCTTCGAGGTCGTCCTTGCCGAGTTCGGTGACACCGACCTGCTCGCGTCCTGAATTACCCCGCTCACCGTCACCGCTGACCACCCTCGGTCCTACAGGTGGATGCGGTCACGGATCAGCGGTTCGACGACCGGGGGTGTGTCGCCGATCTCGACGGCGTTCGTGAGCGCTTCCAGTGCGGCCGGCAGTCGGGCGGGATCGTGGGTGTGGAGCTCCAGCAGCGGTGACCTGGCGCTGACCCTGTCCCCCACAGCCGCCAGCCACCGGACACCGGCGGTCGCCGACACCGGGTCCTCCTTGCGGGAACGGCCCGCCCCGAGCCGCCAGGCGGCAACCCCGACGGCCCTCGCCTCCAAGGTGCGCAGGAAACCGCCGGCGGGCGCGTACACGGTCTCGACATGCTCAGCGCTTGGCAGAGCGGCATCAGGGTCACCACCCTGCGCAGTGACCATCCGGCGCCACGTGTCGTACGCCGTCCCCGCCGCGAGGACGTCCGCGGGGTCCGCGCCGCCGTCCAGACCGACCAGCGCCAACATCCGCCGGGCCAACGCCACCGTGACCTCCACCAGGTCGACCGGTCCGCCGCCACACAGGGTCTCCACGGCCTCGGCAACCTCAAGGGCATGGCCGGCGGTCCGTCCAAGGGGGGTGTCCATGCCCGTGAGCAGCGCCTCGGTCGCCACGCCTTCGGCATTCCCCAGCTCGACCATGGTCTCGGCGAGCAGCCGCGCGTCCGCAGGTGAGGTCAGGAACGCCCCGGAGCCGACCTTGACGTCCAGCAACAGCGCGGACGTCCCCTCAGCGATCTTCTTGCTCATGATGGATGACGCGATCAGCGGAATCGATTCCACTGTCCCAGTCACGTCCCGAAGCGCATACAGCTTGCGGTCGGCGGGCGCGAGCCCGGCGCCGGCAGCGGCCATGAACCCGCCGACATCCCGCAGCACCGCACGCATCCGGTCGGGCGGGAGGGCCGCCTGCCAGCCGGGGATGGACTCCATCTTGTCCAGGGTCCCGCCGGTGTGGCCCAGCCCACGCCCGGCCAGTTGGGGCACTGCGGCGCCGCATGCCGCGACAAGGGGAACCACGACCAACGAGACCTTGTCACCGACCCCACCGGTGGAGTGTTTGTCCACGGTCGGACGACCCACCCCGGACAGGTCGAGGCGTTCACCGCTGGCAACCATCGCCGCGGTCCAGCGGGTCAGTTCCGCCGGCTCCATGCCCCGCCACACCACGGCCATCAGGAAAGCTGCCATCTGCTCGTCGGCCACAGCTCCGTCGGTGTAGGCGCGGACCAGCCAGTCCACGGCGTCGTCGGACAGCCGACCGCCGTCCCGCTTCGTCCTGATCAGGTCGATGACGTGGAAGGTCATGGACGGCCACCGCCGTTCGCCGGTCCGCCGATCGCGGCGGGTTCGGCACCGGGATCGGCGGGCGGTGGCAGCGCGGTGGACCCGAACGCCACTGGAAGAAGATCGCCGAGCAGACGCGGACCATCGGCCAGCGCTACCTGAAGATCCGGACCGCCGTGTTCGTGCAGCAGCTGGCGACACCGACCGCAGGGTGCGAGCGGGGTACCGGCAGCGTCCACGCAGGCGAACGCGACGAGCCGTCCGCCGCCGGACGCATACAAGGCGCCGAGCAGGTTGCATTCAGCACAGAGCGTGAGCCCGAAGGAGGCGTTCTCGACGTTGCAGCCAACAACCAGGCGGCCGTCGTCCACCACGGCTGCGGCGCCCACCCGGAGGCGGGAGTACGGAGCGTATGCACGGGCCGCAATGTCCCTCGCCATCCGCCGAAGGTGCTCCCAGTCGACAGCGCCCGCCGCCGGTGTCTCTTCGCCACCACTCGGCCTGCTCACCCGGAGACCTCCCTGTGCCCGTCCCTGTACCCGTCACATGCACCCCGCGCCCGCGATGCGGAGCTCAGCATCCCCCAGACGGGCATTGCGCAGGAAGCGGCATCAGCCGCCAGCACCAGCCGCCAGCACGGCATTGACCGGCAGAGGGCCGGACGCTGCCCGGTAGAGGCACCGCGTGTCGGGATGCTGACTCCGTGGGACATGCCACTGCCAGCCGATGTGACGATGATTACGAGTGCCCGGCAAGAGGGGCGTGGCGTCGCGGACACCGGTACCGACGGCAAGCAGGTACCGGCACGACCCAGGGACGGGCAGGACTCAGGGACGGGCAGGACAACTGTCGACACCTTCGTCCCGGGCACCGGCTCAGGCCGATGGTTGGACGACGGGCACCACTGTGATTTCCTGTTGGTAGCCAGTGGAGGATGCAATGGAGCAGCGGTCCGCCGACCTGGCCGCACCCGCACCCGCACTCGCACCCACGACCGGGGACAACGTCGAGCCGTCGACCGTCGGTCAGACCGTGCCTGCCACGCCGACACCTGCCACGCCGAGACGGCTGAGGCGGTTACGGCCGCAGGCGCTGATAGGATCAAGCTACCTGCTGCTGGCCTTTGCGCTCACCATCAGGGTCTGGTCCGAGCCCGCCCGGAACATCATCGCCGGTAATCCGAACGACACCGGCCTGTACTGTTGGTGGCTTGCCCACACCGCGCATGCGGTAACCAGCCTGTCGAACCCGTTCATCACACACCTGGCAAACGCGCCAGCAGGAATAAACGCCCTCTGGAACACATCCGTCCTGGTTCCAGGCCTGATACTGACCCCGCTGACCGTCGTCGCCGGCCCGGTGGCATCCTACAACGTGCTGGTCGTCCTGGCATTCTTGCTCTCGGCGTCGGGCGCCTACCTCTTTGCGCGCACGCTCGGCGTGCGGACGGCCCCAGCCTATGTCGGCGGCGCTGTGTACGGTTTTTCGCCGGCACTGGTGGCGGCCGGTACGGGGCATCTGAGCCTGGTTCTCGCACCGGCCATCCCGCTGTTACTCTGCCTGGTCACCGATATCGTCCGGCAGACTGGCCGGCCGCTACGAAAAGGCCTCCTGCTGGGCACGGGCGCCGGTCTCCAGCTGTTGACCGGTGAAGAGGTCCTGTTCATCACCGCGGTGACGGCCACGCTGGGACTTGCCCTGCTGATGGCGAGCCGGCCGGAATACGTCCGCCGCGCCGGCGGGTCCGCCCGCGCACTGCTGATCGCTTTCCTGTCCTGTCTCGCGCTGACCGGCATCCCCCTGGGAATTCAGTTCTTCGGATCTCCACGGAGCCACGGCAGCCCGTTTCTCACCAATTTCTTCAAAAGCGACCTGACGGGATTCTACGTTCCTTCCGCGCGGCAGTTACTGGCGTCGGCGGCACAGACCGAGCGGGCGGCCGCCTATCAGGGCGGCGCACCGGAGTACATGGCCTACCTCGGCTGGCCCCTTCTGATCATCTGTGTATCCGCGACCGTGATCGGCTTTCGTGACCTCAGGTTACGCATAGCCGGGCTCACCGGCGCGGCTCTGGCGGTCCTGACCCTGGGCAGCACGCTGCTCGTCAGGGGTATCGAGACGGGCCTGCCACTGCCATGGCACCTGGTTGCCCGCATTCCTGTCTTCGACGCGGCGCTACCCGACAGGTTTGCTCTCGGCACAGCATTGATGGCGGGACTCGTCCTCGCCATCGTTCTGGATCGGTTACCTTCTCAGCTCGACCTCGGCGGTCCGCTCACGGCAACCGTGGCCGTCGCTGTCGCCGCGGTATGCGTCCTGCCGCTGGTCCCGCGGCCATACTCCGTCGAACGATCACCTGATGTTCCGTCGTTCTTCACCACCAACGCCATTGAGATTCTCCCAGCGAATTCGAATGTACTGGTCCTGCCGTACCCGAGCGGGGTCCAGACCGCGCCACTTTTCTGGCAGGCAGCAGCCCGCTTCCATTTTTCGATGCCCGGCGGGTATTTCATCGGCCCGGCCGAAGACGGGCAGGCATTCATGGGTGGCCGAACGCCGACGGCGACGGCACGGTTCTTGACCGATGTCGGGAAGGGCATGTCCTTCGAACCCCTGACCCCGGCCCGGATCGCGCAGGCACGGGACGATTTCGCCCGCCTGCGGATACGTGCCGTCATACTCGGCCCAACCCCGCACGCGGCCGAGCTGCGCGACACGGTGACGTTTCTGGTGGGGAGCCAACCGACATTCACCGGCGGCGTGTACGTCTGGCTGCCAGCGTGACCCGAAAGCCGGATCGCGAGCACCGTGATCACGGCCATCGGACCGGTCGGTCCCGGTACGGCGGGCGGGACACACGGCCCAGGGCGCTGTCCGGTGCTGTCCCAACGCCCGACAGCGCCCGACAGCGCCCGACACAGCGCCCGACAACGCCCGACGGTTCGGCCGGAGCCGGGCATCCTCCCATCCGGTGGTGTGTGATGAAGTGGACCAACCGTCGACCACGCGGGCTTGGCGACCACAGGCACCGACACCGTGACCCACCGGGACGGTGGTACCCGCAAAGGTCGGCTACATCCGCGACGATGGGAACGAGGAGGTGAAACGGACGGATGCCGCTCTACCCTGACGCGACGCCCGAGGCTGAACAGCCCGAGGCTGGACGCAATTCACGCCCGCGCCGCCTCATCGGGGGTCGTTACCGGCTCGGTGACGAGCTCGGCCGCGGCGGCTTCGGCGTGGTCTATGCGGCCACCGACGAGCTGCTACAGCGCGAGGTCGCGGTCAAGGAGATCCGCCTTCCGCCGTCGATCTCCGCGGACGAACAGGCGGTCCTGCGCACGCGAGTCCTTCGCGAGGCGCGCTCAGCCGGCCGGCTACACCATCCGGGCCTCGTGTCGGTCTTCGACGTGCTCGATTCCGACGACCGCCCGTGGATCGTCATGGAACTGGTGGACGGTCCGTCGCTGGCGGACATCATCCGCAGCTCCGGGCCGCTGCCCCGCGAGCGGGTCGCCCGGATCGGCATCAGCCTCGGCTACGCCCTGGAAGCCGCGCACCGCAGCGGCATCGTGCACCGTGACGTGAAGCCCGCCAACGTACTGATCAGTGCCGACGGACGCGCGCGGCTGACCGACTTCGGCATCGCGCTGTCGGCCGGGGATCCGACGCTGACCCGGACCGGTGTTCTTCTCGGCTCGCCGTCCTACATCGCCCCGGAGCGGGCGCGCGGCGGAGCGGGCGGTCCAGGTAGCGATATCTGGGCACTCGGCGCGACCCTGTTCACCGCGGTGGAAGGAGGGCCGCCGTACGAGTCCGACAGCGCCATTGCAACGCTCACCGCGATCGTCGACGGACGGCGCCAGCCGTTCCGGCTCGCCGGCGCCCTCGCACCGATCATCGATGACCTCATGGCGGCGATGCCGTCGGCCCGCCCAGCCCTGCCGCGGGCGAGACAGCGGCTGCGGGAGGTCGCTGAGCGCGAGTCCGTGCGGCGTCCGGCCGGCATCGGCGCCCTCGACCCGGACCGGGAGGATGCCGGGCAGGCGGCCGCTCATCCCAGCCCGGCGTCGGCCACGGCACCGACCGCCGCACCAGCCGCCGCACCAGCCGCCGCACGAGCCGCCGCACCGGCCACGATCACCTCAATCCCGATCGAGGCCGGGACGGCTGTGGCTAC
The DNA here is from genome assembly GCF_963555915.1 of Protofrankia sp. Cas4. Lineage (NCBI taxonomy): Bacteria > Bacillati > Actinomycetota > Actinomycetes > Frankiales > Frankiaceae > Protofrankia > Protofrankia sp. Cas4. The sequence continues at coordinate 49,942 of NZ_CAUVXL010000053.1, read as the reverse complement.
CCCAACAACCGGTACAGCCGGTACAGCCGCGGCGAACACGGTCCTGCCGGCCGCACCCGGGTCGCTGCCAGGGGCGGCTTCCCGGTCGGGCACCAACCAGCGCCGGCGGCTGGTGGCCGTCATCGGCACGGCACTCGTCCTGGGCGTGGCCGGGGCTTCGGCGGCGGTACTGGGCTCGGGCGTGGACGGGTCGACCGGCAACCGCGCCGAGTCGGCTGCCGCGTCCAGCGGCACGGCAGGCCCATCCGGCACGGCAGGCCGATCCGGCAGCACCGGCCCATCCGCTACGACACGCCCATCGGGTACGGCGAGGACCTCGGCCCCGGGCGGCGCGGATGCGGCGTCACCCACTGGCACGGCGGCAGCCGATGATCCAGGCCTGCCACCGACGGACCAGACCCCGGTGGCACCGCCCGCGGGCTGGCAGTCGTATCGTGGCTCCTCCGGCTGGTCCATCGCCTACCCACAGGGGTGGGAACAGCACCCTGCCGGCGGCACCGAGCGAATCGATTTCCGCAATCCGGATACCGGGTCCTACCTGCGCATCGACACCTCAATGCAGGCGAATCCATCCGCGTTGGTGGACTGGCAGGCGCACGAACCCGGCCTGCGCGCGCAAGTACCGAACTACGAGCGGCTGCGGATTGCGCCGAGTGACGGTGGGGACGGCTCGATCCAGGCGGACTGGGAGTTTGTCTACACATCCGGAGGGAAGAAGGTGCGCGTCCTCAATCGCGGAGTTGTTCGTAACGGCCACGGCTACGCGTTGTACTGGTCGACAGCCGACGCCACCTGGTCAGCCGACCTGGCGTTGATGTGGCGGCTTTTCTCGACGTTCCGGCCAGGCCCGTGAACGGCGACCAACGGACCGCGCTGGGCAAGGGCGGCCGAAACAGCCAGCAACGCGTCTGCGAGACTTGAGACGATGGCCAGATCGACACGCCCGCCGGACGACTCCTCGCGTCACGGCACACCCCGATATGTATCTCAGCGCTACCGCCTGGATACTCCAATCGGTCGCGGTGGCGCTGGTGTCGTGTGGTGCGGCGAGGATGAGCTGCTCCAACGGCCAGTAGCGATCAAGGAGATCCTTGTTCCGCTCGCCGGCACCCAGGTCGAGCGCGATGCGATCCGAGCGCGGGTACTGCGTGAAGCCCGGGCGCTGGCCCGTCTACACAGCCCGGCGATTGTCTCCGTCTATGACGTGGCCGAAGAGGCCGAACGCCATTGGATCGTCATGGAGCTGGTGAACGCCGACAGTCTCGGAGAGGCCATCCGCACGCACGGTCCACTGCCGCCGGCACAGGTCGCGGCAATCGGGCTCACCCTCGTGGACGCGCTCGCCGCCGCGCACTCCGCAGGCGTGCTGCACCGCGACATCAAACCCGGCAACGTGCTACTCGGCCGGGACGGACATGTCCGCCTGACCGACTTCGGGATTGCGGCTACCGAGGGCGACTCTACCCTCACCGGCACGGGCGCGCTCGTCGGTTCGCCCGCCTACATCGCCCCCGAACGGGTGCGTGGTTCCTCCGGTAGTCCCGCGAGCGACATGTGGGGCCTGGGAGCCACGCTGTACGCGGCGGTGGAGGGGCAGCCCCCGTTCGAAGGACCGGAAACCTACGCGGTTCTCACTGCCGTGGTGGAGGGACGCAGGCGTCCGTTCGTGCTCGCCGGCCCGCTGCGCGACCTGCTCAGCGACCTGCTCGACCGACCCGCGCCCGAGCGTCCGGAGGCACCGGAGATCCGTCAGCGGCTGGCGCCGATCGCCCAGGGCGCCGCGGCCGTACCCGCCTCCGTCATCAACGGCCGGTCGAGACCAGGGATCAACACGCCGGACCACGGTGGCCACGCGCCGGTCGAGCCCGGTTCGGCCGGTCTTGAGGACGTCGGCGGCGATCTGCTGCCCACCGGGGACTCCGACGCCGACGCCGTGGCCCTGAGCCCGACCACGGCCGGCGGAACGACCGGCGGCCCATCCGCTGCCAACGCCGCTGGCAATCTGGCGGCCTACGCCGATGGCGATCTGGCAACCGATGGCGATGGCGATGACGACGGTCCGACCGACATCGGCGGCGTGGTCGGTACGAACGGAATCGCCGAGGTTGCGGTCGGTTCCGCTGTGCGCGAGAAGCCGCGGACCGCGCTGACCGTCGGGCTGCGCAAGGACTCCTCGCCGGCCGGCGCGGCGGGAGTCACGGGTACCACCGCTCTGACGAGTCGGCGGGGCACCGCCGGCCCGCCGGGCTCCGCCGGACTCGGCGTCGACAGACGTCCCGTGCCGGACGACGGTCTGGAACCCGTCTCGGGCGACATCGCGATCGGCCCGTCCGGAGTACTCCTTGATCGCTTCTCCCCGAATGGCAGGCCGGCGTCGAACATCAGCCACGGTGGTGAAGCTCCGGTCCGACGCGGTGTGATTATTGCCGTCGCCGCCGCGTCCGTGGCGGTTGGCGCGGCGATAGCGCTCGGCGGGATCCTCAGCCCCGGCACCGACTCCGGCCAACCACAGGAGCCCAGCGGGAACGGCACCCTGGCTGCGACCACCACGGCGGACGATCAGTACAACCTCAATCCTCGGGTACTCCCGACCGGCGTTGCACCGTCGCTCAGGTTTTCTTCTGGCCGCAGAGCGTCACCGACAACCTCCAGTAGCCCGACCGCGGCGCTACCGGTCGCCACCGAGGCGGTGACCCCCAGCCCGACCCCCACCAACGTCGCCCCGACCCCCACGACGCCGGTCGTCTCGCCCACCCCGACGGCACCCCCGACCATGTCGTCCACAGCTCCGGCGCCCACGACAGCAGCTCCGCCGCCGCCGCCTCCTCCTGCGTGACGCCCTGAAGGCCGCACGATCGGCGGGTTCGGCAGCCGTTATCGGGGAAGCACAATGAAGGCGATCACTTTCTGTGACATACCTCACCTAAGTGTCACGGGAGCTAGCATGCCCCCCCATGGGGTCGGCACTAACATCGAGTCCACACAAACCATCATCCACATGATGTCTCAAGGCGCCTTGGGGCCGCCCGAACCTGCCACGTCGGCTTCGCTCCGCCTGCCGACGCGAGAGGCTCGGGCCAGCTAAGTTACCGCGAGTCACCGGACGGAACGATCAGGACCAGCCTGTCGGAAGGCAGGTCCGGAGGAGCTTTCAGTGCCGAAGGCACCAGCGGGAACGCTCTACCGCGGCCGTGAGGGGATGTGGTCCTGGGTTGCCCACAGGATCACAGGCGTACTGATCTTTTTCTTCCTGTTCGCCCACGTCCTGGACACCGCACTCGTGCGGGTGTCACCGTCGTCCTATGACACTGTGATCGCGACCTACAAGAACCCGATCGTGAACCTGATGGAGGTAGGGCTGGTAGCCGCGGTCGTCTTCCACGCACTGAACGGGATCCGGATCACACTGATCGACTTCTGGGAGTCCGGTCCACGTTTCCAGCGTCAGATGCTCTACACGGAGATCGTCGTGTGGCTGATCCTCGTCGTCCCCGGCACGTTCTTCATGCTCAAGCACACGTTTGAGACCCTGTTCGGGAGCGCGTCCTGATGGCGACAACAATCGACGGCGCCACCGGCCCGGCCCTCGAGGCACCGCGCAGCCCGCGGCGCCGGCCGGGCAGCCCGAAGGCGCGGACGAACTTCGAGCTCTACGCGTGGCTGTTCATGCGGGTCTCCGGGATTCTGCTGCTCTTCCTGGTGCTCGGCCATCTGTTCATCATGAACATCCTCGATGGCGGTGTGCAGCGCATCGGCTTCGGTTTCGTCGCGGGCCGCTGGGCCTCGCCGTTCTGGCGGACCTGGGATCTGCTCATGCTCGTCCTCGCTGAACTGCATGGAACCAATGGCCTGCGAACAGTGATCAATGACTATGCCGATCGGCCGCAGTCCCGGTTCTGGCTCAAGATGTTGCTCTACGTGTCGGCAACCCTGGTCATCACGCTGGGATCGCTGGTCATCTTCACATTCGACCCGAACATCTCCTGATGGCGCCTGGGAAGGCGGAGGTCCAAGCGGTGCAGGTTCACAAGTACGACACGGTCATCGTGGGCGCCGGCGGCGCGGGGATGCGCGCGGCGCTCGAAGCCGGCAAGCGTTGTCGCACCGCGGTGCTGACCAAGCTGTATCCCACGCGCTCCCACACCGGCGCGGCCCAGGGCGGCATGTGCGCAGCTCTGGCCAACGTCGAGGAGGACAACTGGGAGTGGCACACCTTCGACACGATCAAGGGCGGTGACTACCTGGTCGACCAGGACGCCGCCGAGATCATGTGCAAGGAGGCCATCGACGCGGTCCTCGACCTGGAGAAGATGGGCCTGCCCTTCAACCGCACGCCCGAAGGCCGGATCGACCAGCGTCGCTTCGGTGGCCACACCCGTGACCACGGCAAGGCGCCCGTCCGACGCTCGTGCTATGCAGCCGACCGTACCGGTCACATGATCCTGCAGACGCTCTACCAGCAGTGCGTCAAGAACAACATCGAATTCTTCAACGAGTTCTACGTGCTGGACCTGCTGCTCACCGAGGGCGTCGTGGCCGGGGTGGTCGCCTACGAGCTGGCCAGCGGCGAGGTACACATCTTCCGAGCGAAGTCGGTGGTGTTCGCCAGCGGTGGGTTCGGCAAGGTGTTCAAGGTCACCTCGAACGCGCACACCCTGACCGGCGACGGGATGGGCATCATCTTCCGGCGCGGGCTGCCGCTGGAGGACATGGAGTTCTACCAGTTCCACCCGACGGGCATCTGGAAGATGGGCATTCTGCTCACGGAGGGTGCTCGCGGTGAAGGCGGCATCCTGCGAAACAAGGACGGCGAGCGCTTCATGGAGCGCTACGCGCCGACCATCAAGGACCTCGCACCCCGCGACATGGTGGCCCGGGCCATCTACACCGAGATCCGCGCCGGCCGCGGCTGCGGCGTGAACGGTGACCATGTCTATCTCGACCTGACCCACCTGCCACCCGAGCAGCTCGACGCCAAGCTCCCGGACATCACCGAGTTCGCCCGCACCTACCTGGGCATCGAGCCCTACACCGACCCGATTCCGATCCAGCCGACCGCCCACTACGCCATGGGCGGTGTCCCGACGACCATCGACGCCGAGGTGCTGGCGAACAACACCGACATCGTCGAGGGCCTGTATGCAGCCGGTGAGGTCGCATGCGTGTCCGTGCACGGTGCGAACCGGCTCGGGACGAACTCACTGCTGGATATCAACGTCTTCGGCCGCCGAGCGGGCATCGCCGCCGCCGAGCACGCAACCGCGACGCACAGTCACGCCGAGCTTCCCGAGGACCCGGCGGTCTTTGTCGACGGGCTCCTGACCAGGCTTCGCGACGGCGCGGGTACGCAGAACGTGGCGGCCATCCGCAGCGAGCTGCAGGAGACGATGGACGTCAACGCGTCGGTGTACCGGACCGAGGCGACGCTCAAGCAGGCGGTCACCGACATTGCCGGGCTGAAGGCCCGCTACCAGCAGGTCGGCGTCACCGACCGGGGCCGGCGCTACAACACCGAGCTGTTGGAGGCGGTCGAGCTGGGCTTCCTGCTCGACCTCGCCGAGTGCCTGGTCGTGAGCGCACTGGCCCGCAACGAGTCACGCGGCGGGCACTCGCGGGAGGACTATCCGAACCGGGACGACGTCAACTTCCTGCGCCACACGATGGCCTACCGCTCCGGGCCGCTCGCCGCCGGCTCGCCGGAGGCCGAGATCCGGCTGGACTACAAGCCCGTCGCCATGACCCGCTACGAACCGATGGAACGCAAGTACTGACAGGACACGTACTGACAACGCACGTACTGAAACAGAGATCGGATCCCGCTGGCCTGCCAGGCCGGGGCAGGGCTTTGATGTTCGGGTCATCCAGAGCGCGGCCTATGATGTGGTGGCCTGCACTGTGGGTCTGATGTGAGAAAGGTCCGGCGTGACTGTCACCGACGATCTATCAACCACCGCACCGGCCGATCCGGGGCCGACCACAACGGCCGGGCGGACTGTCACGCTGAAAATCCGGCGCTTCAACCCGGAGGTGAGTGCCGAGCCGCAGTGGAAGAGCTACACCGTTCCCTTCGACCCCAGCGACCGGCTGCTGGACGCCCTGCACTACGTCAAGTGGAACCTCGACGGATCGCTGTCGTTCCGGCGTTCCTGTGCCCACGGTGTGTGCGGTTCCGACGCCATGCGGATCAACGGTGCGAACCGGCTCGCCTGCAAGGTGCTGGTCAAGGACCTCGGCGCGGAGATCTCGATCGAACCGATCAAGGGACTTCCGGTCGAGAAGGACCTCATCGTCGACATGGAACCGTTCTTCGACGCTTTTCGGGCGGTCAAGCCATATCTCATACCCGAGGGCCACGAGCCGACCCGCGAGCGGTTGCAGTCCGCGGCGGACCGGGAACGCTTCGACGACACCACGAAGTGCATCATGTGCGCGGCCTGCACGACTTCGTGTCCGGTGTTCTGGAATGACGGGGAATACTTCGGTCCGGCCGCGATGGTGGCCGCGCACCGTTTCATCTTCGACAGCCGGGACGCAGGTGCCGACGAACGGCTGGAAATCCTCAACGAGCGGGAAGGAGTCTGGCGCTGCCGGACGACCTTCAACTGCTCGAACGCATGCCCTCGTGGAATTCAGGTGACCAAGGCAATTCAGGAGGTCAAGCGCGCGCTCATCTTCCGACGCTTCTGATCCGGCTGCGTCGGCCGGTGCGCACGATCGGGGGGACGGCGAATGGCTCGAATCGTTGGGCGCAACGCGCAGGTGACCACCGCCACCATCGTTGCGCTGGCGGCGAGCCTGCTACTGAACGCGGCGGCATGTTCGTCCCACTCCGCCGAACCCCCGCCGACTGTGATTGCTTCGACCAGCATTCCGAGCGCGACGCGGACCAGCGCGGTACCCACTCCGCTGGAATCCGCCTACACTACGACAATCGCGCGGAAGACGGCGAGAATTCACTTCACCTACGGGGCGACGCTCGTTTCCGTGTCCGGTCGCAAGCAGACAATCTCCACCACCGGCACGGGCACGGTCGACTTCGCCCACAGCACGAGCCAGACCGTGCGCGACGTCGAGGGCGGCGGCCGTAGCGAGGTGCGGATCATCGGCCCTGACTTCTACCAGCGCAGCGTCGCGGCCGGCGGCGCGCCGAGCTCGAGCCGGTGGACCCGGGTCGTCCCGGGTGGCGGAACCGGGGGTTCCGCCACCTCGCAGCCCTCGGCCAGCTCACCGCCCGCCGTGCAGCCCGGGGTCGGCGACGACGCGGCGCTGCGACTCGGCTTTCTCAGCGGTGCCGCGACTCCGGTGACCACCGTGGGCGAGGAATCCATCGACGGTGTCCAGACGATCCACTACAAGCTGCCGGTAAATCTGGAGACAGCCTCCCAGCGCGGAAACATCAGCACGGCCACCGTCGACTACTACAAGGGCATTCTCGGGACGGTGCTCCAGCCGACCGAGGCCTGGATCGACGCGGACGGGCTCATCCGCCAGCTCCGCATCACCGTCACCAGCGCACCGTCCGACGGCCCAGCCCCGCACACAGAGATCATCCGTACGGTGACCTACTCGGACTTCGGACTCCCCCTGAACATCACCGCTCCACCACCCAACGAGATCGCCCCAGACTGAGCTGAGCTGCCCGACCGGCAAACGCCCGAGCGGCGGGGTCCCGTACCGGATGCCCGTCAGTGCTCCGCAGACTGCGACCTCCGGGCGCGCGATCTGACGATCGTCGCGCGCCCTTTGGCCCGCTAGCCGGTCTCGACGGCGAGCGCGAACGGCAGTACTCCCACGGCCCCGGCGTGGCGCAGTGCCCTGGCGACGACGGTCATGGTCCAGCCGGTGACGATCAGGTCGTCCACCAGGAGAACCGGGCCGGGCAGCTTCCCCACGGCCACCCCGAGATCCTCAGGCACCGCGAACGCCTCCCAGAGACTGGCCAATCGGTGCGCACTGTTGTTCATCCGATACGCAGAGCGGTCATCGACAACCCGCTCGACCTGGCCGAGCAGGGGCAACCGCCCGATTGCGGCAATCTGCTCCCCCAGACTCGCGACAAGCTGTGGGCGACTGCGGGAGGCAACCGTGACCACCGCGGCCGGGCGTTGCCGCCACCCCCAGCCAGCCAGCACCCGCACCGCCGCGGCCACCAGATCGCCGCTCACCGGTGCATCCGGCGCGCCCTGCGCCACGAGCGGGCGCAGCCGGTTGCCCCAGCCGACACCGCCCAGGCGGGCGAGCGCCCGTCCCTGCTGCGCACCGGCCGCCTCCGGTATCCGGCCGGCGACGCCGATGCCCAGCGTGCGCATGCCCGTCGGCCACATCCGGCGTGGTTCGACCGCGGTGCCCGGGCGGTCCAGCTGCTCCTTCGCACTCACCCGGGCGGCTTCGGAGACCACGCCGGGCCACCGGCGGCCGGTGCAGGTGTCGCAGCGTCCGCACGGTGCCGCGGTGGGATCGTCCAGCTCACGACGAAGAAACTCCAGCCGGCAGCCGGTGGTGGCGATGTAGTCGAGCATCGCCTGCTGCTCGCGCGCACGGCTGGCGCCGACCCTGGCGAAACGTTCGGTGTCGTAGGCCCAGGGTGCCCCGGTGGCCTCCCAGCCACCGCGGACCCGCCGGACCGCACCGTCGACGTCGAGCACCTTCAGCATGGCCTCGAGCCGCCCATGCCCGACGTCCACGCGTGCCAGCAACGCCTGGGTGGACATCGAGGATGTCGCCCCCGCGAGTGTGCTCAGCACCCCCTCGACCACGCTCTGCGCGGGGAAGGAGGCGTCCGCGAAATACGCCCAGATGTCGCTGTCCTCCTGGGCCGGTAGCAATACGACCTCGGCCCGCTCAACCGCGCGGCCGGCCCGACCGATCTGCTGGTAGTAGGCGATCGGAGACGGCGGCGCTCCGACGTGGACGACGAACCCCAGATCGGGTTTGTCGAAACCCATGCCCAGCGCACTGGTCGCGACCAGGGCCTTCACCCGGTTGGCCAGCAGGTCCTCCTCGGCCGCGATCCGCTCGGCGGGTTCGGTGCCACCGTGGTAGGTCGCGACGGCGAAACCGGCAGTGGTGAGGAACGCGGTGAGCTCCTCGGCCGCGGGCTTGGTCAGCGTGTAGATGATCCCGGAGCCGGGCAGGCCCGGCAGCTGGTCGGCCAGCCAACCGAACCGCTGCTCGGCGCCTGGCAACGCCACCACCGCCAGGCGCAGGCTCTCCCGGTCGAGCGTCCCGCGCAGGACGAGCGTCTCGCCGCGCCAGCCCGGATTCATCCCCAGGTGCCCGTCGGAGCCTCCGGCCGCGCGAAGAGAATCATGATCGCGCGGCCGGAGGCCTGTCAGCTGTTCAGCGACATCGTCGGTGACCCTCGCGTTGGCGGTCGCCGTCGTCGCGAGAACCGGCACATCCGGGCGCAGCCCTGCCAGAAGCGTGCGCAACCGGCGGTAGTCCGGCCGGAAGTCGTGCCCCCAGTCGGAGATGCAGTGCGCCTCGTCCACGACGACCAGGCCGGTCGTGGCCGCGAGTTCGGGCAGGTAGGCGTCACGGAAGGTCGGGTTGTTCAACCGTTCGGGACCAACCAGGAGCACGTCGAGTTCGCCGGCGCGCAGCTGCGCGTAGACCGCGTCCCACTCCGTCACGTTGCCCGAATGGATCTCGCCGGCCCGAATGCCGGCCCGCGCCGCCGCGGCCACCTGGTTCCGGATGAGCGCGAGCAGCGGCGAGACGATCACGGTCGGGCCGGCACCGACCGATCGCAGCAGGGCTGTTGCGATGAAGTACACGGCGGACTTGCCCCAGCCGGTCCGCTGGACCAGCAGGACCCGGCGGCGCTCGGCGACCAGCGCACGGATTGCCTGCCACTGGTCCTCCCGCAGGCGCGCGGTCGGACCGGCGAGCGTGTGCAGCAGCGCCTCGGCCCGTGCCCGCAGGTCACCGTCGGCGTCAGCGGTCTGACCGGGGTCTGTCTGACCGGGATCTGTCTGACCGGGATCGGCTGGTGGGCGCTGTTCCACTGGCATACAACCTTCGTACCGCACGCCACCGACAAACCCGCCAGCCGCCGGGTCGCCCCGGGTCAACCCGCATCCTCGCCACCGCCCGCCGCATCCGGCACGACGCTGCGCGGCCCATCAGCGCCGGCTGGATCCGGTCCGCCTTCTGCCGCCGGATCCGGTCCGTCCCGGGTCTCATCCGTGCCAGGAGTAGGGATGACTCGTCCGAATGCGGGGCGTACCAGCCGAGGCTTGGCGATAGCCGGCTCCCCGAAGTCCGCCCGGCGAATCCGGCAGTACGCCGTCCGGGAATCGCCGGCCGCGCGGCCGATACCGAAGGCAGCCGCCGCGGACAGGTACGCGAACGCGTCGGCCCGGTCCATGCCGAGTCGGGTGGACAGAAAGAGCAGGGCCGAGCGCGTTGCCCGGCGCACGGCATCCGCGAGATCGGCGTGTGCCCCCATCGAAATCCAATGGGTGTCGGTCTCGACGAAAGGTTCGCGCAGCGCTCCGAGAGCGGACCGAGCGACGGATTCCTTTACCACGGTCAGCCGGAAGGTCGCGCGCAGCGGCCCTTCAAGCGCAACCATGGCGATCTTTCCTTCACCCGACGAATAATGCGGGTCACCAACGGCAAACAGCGCGCCGGGGACCCCCACCGGAAGAAACAACCGGGCACCGACACTCAGGTCCCCGCAGTCGAGAGCTCCGCCATGTGTTCCGACCGAGGTCGAACGAACCGGACCGGCACCGTCGATCGCCACCGACATGATGCCCATGAACGGCGACAGCGGAAAACGCACCTTCCGGTTCCCGGTTCCACCCAGCGCCCCGAAAAGCCTGCCCCGGCGCCGTTCGACGGTACAGAAGCTGCTCGTCGTCCGGAAAGCCGTCCAGTTACGGGCATTCGCGTCGGGACCGGGAGGGTCGCCTTCGGGGAACTCCCCGGCGAGCAACCCCGCGCCGTGCCGGGTCGACACAACGCCATACCTGGCTCGAGGATGCAGCGAAACCACATCCACCCGCAGCACGTCACCGCGCTCAGCACCGTGGACGAACACCGGGCCGGTCACCACGTGTGGACCGTCCACGCCGAACCGGTGCGGGATACCAGAAGAAGCGATCATGCGGGCGTCGTCGAGAACCTCGGAAGTCGCGACACCGAAGCCGGCGAAGAAGGCGTCCGGGTCGCGCCCCTGGTCGTCGAGGATCCCCTCCTGGCTGACCGTGTCGACCGTCACCGTGGCGCCCGACTCCACGCTCAGCACGGGCCGGGTCTCGGCAGTAGGCAGGTGCCCCCACCGGACCGTTTCCGGGGTGGACGGCAGGTAGTGCTTTCCGTCCACTTTTCCCTTGCCGGGCTGCAGCGCCACTACTGCGCTACCACCGAGGCATCCGGGGCCGCCGGCGGCGCCCGGGACGACAAATCCGGTCAAGGCCGCCAGCCGTCTCGGACACCGGGCCAGGACGGCTCCCCGGCAAGGAGCCCCGACCTGCGAACTGGTCATGACGCGGCACGGGCGTCAGATTCGCAGTGAAACATGACACATCTGTTTCTGCCGTGTTGCAGTCCCACTCATTCCCACTCGACCGACCTCGTCCACCACGGTCATGCGTCAGACACGGGTGAGGAGGAGGGAGCCGACCGCGTCCACCTCGGCGGTCCAGCCGGCACGCACCAGGCAGGTCGCCTCGGCGAACTCGACGATCGCCGGCCCTGCGACGCCGTCGCCCGGCCCCAACCCCGCGCGGGGCACGACAGCCACGTCCTGCCAGGAACCATCCAGGTACACAGAGCGCCGGCCGCGCACCGCCGCGGGATCGGCGGCCGGGGCGGCCAGCCGGGGGCGCCGACCCGGCACTGTCATGACCATCCGCACGGCCACCACCTCGACATCCCGGCCGGGGGCCACATGCCCGTACCTGCGCATGTGCTCGGCTTCGAAGGCCGCCCGCACCCGGCTGACGGAAACACCATCACCGGCTCCCGGCAGCCCGCGCCCGCGCCCGGACGCGGACGCGGACGCGGACGCGGCCACGATCGTCAGCTCGTGCGACTGGCCGGTATACCGGCAGTCGACCAGTAGTTCGACCGTGAGCGCGGGCAGGTCCGCGGGCGGGGCATCTCCGGCTGCGGTCCTGGCCAGCTCGGCGAAGGCCGCGGCCAGGTCGACGTCGGCGAGCAGGCCACGCACGGCGCGCAGGTAGTCCCGGCGGACGTCGCCGAGGGCAAGGCCCAGCGCGGACAGCACGCCGGCGGCCAACGGCACCAGCACCCGGTGCATCCCCAGCTCCTCGGCCAGCGCGCACGCATGCATCCCACCCGCACCGCCGAAGGCCACCAGGGTCAGGTCCCGCGGGTCAAGCCCACGTTCCACCGAGACCACCCGCAGCGCCCGGACCATCTCCGCGTCGGCAACGGCGACCACACCGGCCGCCGCGGCCACCGCGGCCACCGCGGCCAGGTCTCCCCCGCTCGTCCCCGATGCGCTCGTCCTCAATTCCATACCGAGGGCTGCCAACGCGTTGTGGGCGGACGCGCGCGACAGGCTGACCTCGCCACCGAGACTCGCGCCGTCGGCCAGAGCGCCGAGTACCAGGTCCGCGTCGGTCACCGTCGGCTCGGTCCCCCCGCGGCCGTAGCATGCCGGGCCGGGGTCGGCGCCGGCCGAGCGGGGCCCGACCCGCAGCGCCCCGCCGGAGTCCACCCATGCCACCGACCCACCGCCGGCGCTCACCGAGTGCACGTCCACCGTGGGCAACGTGATCGGTATGCCGGCCAGCATCGACTCGGCGGTGATCTGCACCCGTCCCCCCAGCACCGGCGCGACATCGGTGGATGTTCCGCCCATGTCGAAGGTGAGCAGATCGGCCACGCCCGACAGCCCCGCGACGTAGGCGGCACCGACCACTCCGCCGGCCGGCCCCGACAGCACGCATGCCGCGGCGTGAGCGGCTGCGGTCCCGAGATCCACCACCCCGCCGGAGGACTGCATGACCAGGGGCACCGGCAGCCCCGCGGCCACGCACCGGCGGGCGAGCGCCCGCAGGTAAGCCGACAGCGTCGGCGTCAGGTAGGCGTCGGCGACGGTGGTGGCGAACCGCTCGTACTCCCGGAACTGCGGCAGCACCTCGTGTGAGGCCACCACGGTGACCCCGGGCAGGCTGCTGCGCAGCACGTCGGCGACCTGGCGTTCGTGCTCGGGATGGACGAAGGAGAACAGCAGGCACACGGCCACGGCCTGAAGATCGTCAACAGTCGCGAGTGCCGCGGCGACCTCCCGCGGACTGTCCTCATCCAGCGCAATGATCACACCGGCCGGCCCGGTGCGCTCCACGACGGTGTAGCGGAGTTCGCGCGGCACCAGTGCCGGCGGGCGATCGCGGGTGAGGTCGTAAAGCGCCGGCCGGTTCTGCCGACCGATCTCGATGATGTCGGCGAACCCGTGGGTGGTCACCAGAGCGGTACGCGCCCCCCTCCGCTCCAGCAACGCGTTGGTGGCAACCGTGGTGCCGTGGGCGAAGCGCTCGACCGTTGCGGGCTCGAAAGCCCCGTGCCCGGGGTGCCCGGGCCCTGCGCTCCCGGAGCCGGTAGCGAAACCGGCACCACGGACGGCGGCCAAGACGCCGACCGACGGGTCGGCGGGCACCGACGGCACCTTTGCGAAAACCAGCTGCCCGTTGTCGTCAACCGCGACCAGGTCGGTGAAAGTGCCACCCACGTCAACCCCGAGCCACACCGCCACGCGTGGATCCTCGCATGTCCCAGATCCCGTCGCGGATCCCGTCGCGAATGCCCGGATCGGGACGGTCCCTGTCAGATACTGGCACACTTCCCATGCCCGTGGCCTGTCTCACGGGTCACAGCGTTCGGACAGATCAGATGAAGCCGACGAGTAGCCTGAGCACACAGCAACGGAAGGGCCCGCACAGCGGGCCATAACAAAGGGTAGATAGAGGGGAACGCCCCCGTGACAGCACCGACGGTACCCGAGTCCGGACCCGACTTCGGCCCCAACGAGTGGCTGGTATTCGAGATCTACCAGCAGTATCTCGCGGACCCTGAGAGTGTTTCGCCGGAGTGGCGCGAGTTCCTCTCCGACTATCAACCGGGCGAGGTGAACGGGCAGCCGAGTACGACCGGGCCCGTCCCCCCTGTTGTCACAGCTGGTTCGGTGCCGCAGCCGAGCCAGGTGGACGCGGCGCCCACCGGCGCACCGAGTGCCGCGGCGCCCAGCGCGCCTGCGCCTGCACCGGCCCGGACATCGGCGCCGACATCCAGGTACGTCGCACCAACCCCGACCAACGGCGTCCCGACCTCGCCACTGCGTGGTGCCGCCGCCCGGGTCGTCGCCAACATGGAGACGTCCCTGCACGTCCCGACGGCGACCTCCGTACGCGCGGTCCCGGCCAAGCTGATCGCGGATAACCGGATCGTCATCAACCGGCACCTGGCCCGTTCCCGTGGCGGCAAGGTCTCGTTCACCCATCTGATCGGGTATGCGATGGTCAAGGCCCTTGAGACGGCGCCGGCCATGAACTACTCGTATGGCGAGATCGACGGCAAGCCGACGCTGGTCGCACCGGAGTACGTCAACCTCGGTCTCGCCATCGACCTGGTCAAGGGGTCGTCCCGGCAGCTGGTGGTGGCCGCGGTCAAGCAGGCCCAGGCCATGGACTTCAGCCAGTTCTGGCTCACCTACGAAGATCTTGTACGGCGGGCCCGGACGAACAAGCTCACCGCCGACGACTTCGCCGATGTGACGATCACTCTGACCAACCCCGGGGGCATCGGCACCGTGCATTCGGTTCCGCGCCTCATGCAGGGCCAGGGGACGATCATCGGTGTCGGTGCCATGGAATACCCGGCCGAATTCCAGGGCGCCTCCACCGAGACGCTGGCGAAGCTGGCGGTCTCAAAGATCATCACGCTGACCAGCACCTACGACCACCGGATCATCCAGGGTGCGCAGTCCGGCGAGTACCTGCGTCGCATGCACCAGCTGTTGCTCGGCGAGGATGACTTCTACGAGGGAATCTTCCGCTCGCTGCGCATCCCGTACGAGCCGGTGCGGTGGGTCACCGACATCACCTCGTCCCACGAAGGTGACCTCGACCACGGCACCCGGGTCCTCGAACTGATCCACGCCTACCGGGTGCGCGGACACCTCATGGCCGACACGAACCCCCTCGAGTTCGCCATCCGCAGCCATCCCGACCTCGACATCATCAGCCACGGCCTGACCCTGTGGGACCTCGACCGCGAGTTCCCCGTCGACGGCTTTGCCAGCCACCGTAGGATGACGCTACGCGATATTCTCGGTGTCCTGCGGGACTCCTACTGTCGTCGGGTCGGCATCGAGTACATGCACATCCAGGAGCCCGACGAACGGGGCTGGATCCAGCAGCGGGTCGAGCGGGCCGCTGAGCGGCCAGACCCGGCCGAGCAGCTGCACGTCCTTGAGCGGCTCGGTGCGGCCGAGGCGTTCGAGTCGTTCCTGCAGACCAAGTACGTGGGGCAGCGGCGGTTCTCCCTCGAAGGCTCCGAATCGGCGATCCCGTTGCTCGACGAGGTACTCCAGCGGGCCGCCGAGGCGGAAATGGATGAGGTCACCTTCGGGATGGCCCACCGCGGCCGCCTGAACGTGCTGGCGAACATCGTCGGCAAGTCCTATCGACAGATCTTCGCCGAGTTCGAGGGCTACGTCGACCCGCAGACCGCACACGGTTCGGGCGATGTGAAGTACCACCTCGGCGCGGAGGGCCTCTACACCAGCCCGGACGGCCGTCAGGTGCGGATTTCGCTCGTGTCCAACCCGTCCCACCTGGAGGCGGTCGACCCGGTGCTCGAAGGTGTCACCCGGGCCAAGCAGGACATGCTCAACAAGGGTCCCGAGGGGTTCACCGTCCTGCCCGTGCTCGTCCACGGGGATGCAGCCTTCGCCGGCCAGGGTGTGGTCGCCGAAACGTTGAACCTTTCGCAGCTGCGCGGTTACCGCACCGGCGGGACTGTGCACGTCGTCATCAACAACCAGGTCGGGTTCACGACCTCGCCGATCGCCAGCCGCTCGTCGGTGTATGCGACCGACGTCGCCCGGATGGTGCAGGCCCCGATCTTCCACGTGAACGGGGACGACCCCGAGGCGTGTGTCCGGGTGGCCCGGTTGGCCTTCGAGTACCGGCAGGCGTTCCACAAGGACGTCGTCATCGACATGGTGTGCTACCGGCGGCGCGGGCACAACGAGATGGACGAGCCGTCGTTCACCCAGCCGCTGATGTACGACACGATCGCCACGAAGCGGTCGGTCCGCAAGCTCTACACCGAAGCGCTGATCGGCCGTGGTGACATCACGCTGGCCGAGGCCGAGCAGGCCATGAAGAACTACTCGGCGCAGCTGGAGAAGGCGTTCGCGGAGACCCGTGACACCACCCAGCGCCCGGCTCGCGGACCCCGGCTGGTGACGACACCGGCGGAGGCCGCAGCGGCCGCCGCCGTGTCCACCGCCGTGTCCCTGGACACCATCAAGATGATCATCGACACGCAGACCGCCCTGCCGGCCGGATTCACCGTCCACCCCCGGCTGCGCCCGCAGCTCGAACGCCGAGCCCAGATGATCGCGAACGGAACGATCGACTGGGCGTGCGCGGAGACCATCGCGTTCGGTTCAATCCTGCTCGACGGTCGGCCCATCCGCCTTGCCGGGCAGGACAGCCGGCGCGGCACCTTCGGCCAGCGGCACGCCGTTCTGGTCGACCGGCACACCGGTGAGGACTACTCCCCGCTGAAGTCGCTGGAGGCCGAGGACGGCGCCGGCACCTTCTACGTCCACGACTCGCTGCTGAGCGAGTTCGCGGCGATGGGTTTCGAGTACGGCTACTCGGTGGCCCGCCCAGAAGCGCTCGTGCTGTGGGAGGCACAGTTCGGCGACTTCGCGAACGGGGCGCAGTCGATCATCGATGAGTTCATCGCGGCGGGTGAAGCCAAGTGGGGCCAGCGCAACTCGGTCGGCCTCCTGCTCCCGCACGGCTATGAGGGTCAGGGCCCGGACCACTCCTCCGCCCGGATCGAGCGGTTCCTGTCGCTGTGCGCCGAGAACAACATGGTGGTCTCCGCCCCGTCGAGCCCGGCCAGTTACTTCCATCTGCTGCGTCGTCAGGCGCTCTCGCCGGTGCGGCGTCCGATGGTGGTGTTCACCCCCAAGTCGATGCTGCGACTGAAGGCCGCGACCTCGACGGTCGAGGAGCTGACGTCCGGGTCATGGCGGCCGGTGATCGACGATGCCGGGATCAGCGACCGGGCTGGCGTCCGGAAGGTACTGCTTTCAGGCGGGAAGGTCTACTACGACCTCCTGGCCGAGCAGACCGGCAAGAAAGTCCTCGACACCGCGCTCGTCCGGATCGAACAGCTCTACCCGACGCCGGTCACGGAGCTCGGTGACGTCCTGAAAAGCTACCCGAACCTGGCCGACGTGGTCTGGGTCCAGGAGGAGCCGGCCAACCAGGGTGCCTATCCGCACATGGCCATCCACCTGCCCGACGCCCTGCCAGCGGGGCTACGGTTGCGTCGGGTGTCACGCAAGGCGTCGGCCGCGCCCGCGTCCGGGTCCTCCTCGGTGCACGAGAAGGAGCAGAAGGCGCTGGTCGAGGCGGCGTTCACCGCATAGCGCTCCGGAGACTGCGGCCTCCGGGCGCGCGATCTGACGATCATCACATGCCCTTTGGCCCTCTGAGAGCGCCTGAAAGAGGGGCCGGGAAGCGGAGCGGACGGTGTACTTCACCGACAGGGGTATCGAGGAGCTGTCGACGCGTCGCGGTGGGGAGACCGTGACGCTCGACTGGCTCGCCGACGAGTTGCGCGCGTTCGTCGATCTGCATCCTCAATACGAGGATGCAGTCGAGGAACTGGCCACCTACCTGGCCCGGCTCGACGACCCGGACGGCTGAGACGGGCACGGCTGAGACGGGCACGGCTGAGACCGGCCGGAATCGGCGGCTGACGGCCACCTCAGATCGGCCTCGGACGGTGAGCATCAGACGGTGAGGACGAGTTTGCCGAAGACCTCGCCGCCGGCCAACTGCGCGAACGACGCGCGCGCATCCGCCAACGGCCGGACATCGGCGATGAGCGGCCGTAGGCCGACGCGATCGGCCAGGGTCGCGAGGTCGGCCAGCTCGTCGCGGGTGCCCATGGTCGAACCGATCACCGACAGTTGCAGGAAGAAGATCCGGTTCAACTCGGCCGGCGGGTTCGCGCCACTCGTCGCGCCGGCGCACACGATCCGGCCGCCTGGACGCAGCGCCCGCACCGAGTGCGCCCAGGTCGCCGCGCCAACAGTCTCGATGACCGCATCCACCTTGACCGGTAGCCGTGCCCCGGATTCGAACGCCCCGTCCGCACCGATCTTGATGGCCCGCTCACGTTTGGATGCCTCTCGCGAGGTGACGAAAACGGTATGGCCGGCAGCCTTCGCGATCATGATCGCGGCGGTGGACACACCACCACCCGCACCCTGCACCAGCACGGTGCCACCACCGGCGGGCGGCAGTCCGGCCCGGTTGACGACCATCCGGTAGGCGGTCAGCCAGGCCGTCGGCAGGCAGGCGGCCTCCTCGAAGGACAGCGACGCGGGCTTGGGCACGAGGTTGCGCCGCGGTACGGTCACCACCTCGGCAAGGGTTCCCTGATGCAGCTCCGAGAGCAGCGAACGTCGCGGGTCAAGCGTCTCGTCGCCGCCACCCGCGGCCGGGTCACCGACGACCGCGTGGACGATGACATCCTCGCCGTCCGCGCTCACGCCGGCCGCATCACACCCCAGGATCATCGGCAGCCGGTCCGCCGGTAGCCCAACCCCGTGCAGGCTGAAAAGATCATGATGGTTGAGCGCTGCCGCCCGGACGGCCACCGTCGTCCAGCCGTCGGGGACGGAGGGTTCTGGCCGCTGCGTGACAGCCAGACCAGACAGCGGATCGTCAGGGCTCTGCGAGACGGCGGAAACAGCGAGCATCGGTACACAGTAGAGCCGCTGCGGATGCAATGCGGCCCAGTGGATGCGCCCGCGGATGCGAAGGCGACTGCCACCGATCGGCACAGCGAGACACAGCGACACCAGCCCAAAACCCACCCGACAGACAATCGATATGATCACAATAAACGGGTGGGTAAGCTCACGAGCAGCGCGGCGCCCATCGCGTGGCCGTCCAAACTGTGCTCCACTCTTCGATGTGGTGTCACACAAACAGGTACCGGCGACCAGTATGGGCTCGTCCCGATGGTTCCGCCGCAGACAGCGCACGCCCGTTCTGGTAGCCGACCCTGCACCATCTGCACACGCCGGCAACGACACGATCGTCATCGTCTCGGCGACGGACTTCGTCTCCTGTAGCTACAAAGGATGCGGGACGCTCCGGCCCTTGGTGGACGCCTCCGAGAACCGCCCGTGCGCCGGCTGCGGACGTGTCTGAACCCGGGACGCCCGCCTGAGCTGGGATGCCGGCCTGGGCCCGGGGAACCTGGGCAGTGTGCCCAGGTTCCCCGGGGTCGGCATCCCCCGCAGGGAGCCGCCGTTACCGACGGGCGACACCTTCGGGTTACCGACGGGCGACACCTTCGGGTTACCGACGGGCGACACCGTCGACGCGGGCCTGCTGCGCCACGGCGGCGGCAACCGCCGGCGCCACCCGGTCGTCGAACACACTCGGGATGATGTGCCGCTCGGTCAACTCATCCGCGATCACCGAGGCGAGAGCGTTGGCCGCCGCCAACTTCATCGGCTCGGTGATCCGGCTCGCGCGAACATCCATTGCTCCACGGAACACGCCCGGGAAGGCCAACACGTTGTTGATCTGGTTCGGGTAGTCGCTTCGACCGGTCGCCACGACCCGGGCGTAGCGGTGCGCAACCTCCGGGTCGACTTCGGGATCGGGATTCGCCATGGCGAAGACGATCGACTCCGGCGCCATCGACGCCACCGCATCCTCGGGCACCTTGCCCGAAGACAGACCGATGAAGACGTCGGCTCCGGCGAGCGCATCGTTGATCGAACCCGACAGGCCGGCCCGGTTGGTCTCGGCCGCGACCATCGCCTTGATCGGAGTGAGGTCGGAACGCCCGGTGTGCAGCATGCCACGACTGTCACCGACCGCAATGTCCCCGATACCGGCCGCCAGTAGGATGCGGGTCACGGCCACACCCGCGGCACCCGCGCCGGACACGACCACACGCAGGTCGCCCAGACGTCGGCCGGTCAGGCGAGCGGCGTTCTCAAGGGCGGCCAGCGTCACGATGGCCGTCCCGTGCTGGTCGTCGTGGAACACCGGGATGTCCAGCCGGCTCTGCAACAGCTGCTCGATGGCAAAGCACCGCGGCGCGGAGATGTCCTCCAGGTTGATGCCGCCGAAACCGGGCGCCAACCGGACGACGGTCTCCACGATCTCCTCAACCTCGGTGCAGTCGAGGCAGATCGGCACCGCGTCCACGCCGGCAAAGTGTTTGAACAGCGCGGCCTTGCCCTCCATGACCGGTAGCGCCGCGGCCGGGCCGATGTCGCCGAGCCCCAGCACCGCCGTGCCGTCGGTCACCACGGCGACCGCGTTGGACCTCCACGTGAAGTCGTCGGCAAGCGCGGGCTCGGCCGCTATGGCCATGCAGACCCGCGCGACGCCGGGAGTATAGGCGAGCGACAGGTCCTCACGGTCGTTCAACGCAACGGTCACAGCTAGGCCGATCTTCCCGCCCTTGTGCAGGACAAAGACGGGGTCGGTGTCGCGGCCGACCGATCCGGGCACGTCCGTGAGCGCGGCCGGCGCGGCCGGCACCCGCATGGACGGATCTGGCCCGGCATGACCAACGGAATGGTCGGTTGTGGCAGTCATCACATACTCCCTCGGACGAGATGCCTCGACGGGTGGGAGGCCTGGACGGCGAAGCCGGGGGTTGCCCGGGGATGCTGCCCAATATGACACGCGGACCCGTCGGCCCGCCCGCGAACGCCTCTGGACTCCGACTGAAGCACGCCCATGTGCCCGGACGCACAAGGTGCGCGCCGACGAACAGGCGGCGCGTCGAAACGCCGATGGATCAGCACAGCAACCCCAATGGAGCCGCGCTGGCCGAACCGGACCGGCGGCGCCGCAATGATCGACAACAGCCAGCCGCCATGGTCGGCAAGCCGACAGCACGGGCTGTTCAGGGTGCCCGCTGACAGCCGCGGACAAGTTGGCCACCCAAAGGGCATCATTACCCGGTACGGTGCGCGTTCGTGGAGGTTCATGAACTTGCGATAGCCGGCGCCTGGGTGTTCACCCCCCGCCAGCACACCGATGACCGAGGCACGTTCCTGGAGTGGTTCCGCTCCGAGACCGTTACCAAGGTGATCGGTCACCCACTCGATCTCGCCCAGGCGAACCACAGCGTGAGTCGGCGCGGGACGCTGCGTGGCGTCCACTACGCCGATATCCCGCCCAGCCAGGCCAAATATGTCACCTGTGTGCACGGCCAGGTCCTCGACTGTGTGGTCGACATCCGAATCGGCTCGCCGACCTACGGCACGCATCAGGCGGTCGTGCTCGACGACGTTGACCGGCGGGGCCTCTACCTCGCCGAGGGGCTCGGTCACGCCTTCATGGCACTCACCGACAACGCGGCGATCTCCTACCTCTGTTCGACGCCCTACAACCCCTCACACGAGCACGGCATCGACCCGCTTGACCCTGAACTGGCATTGCCGTGGCCACCGGAGGTGCCGCCGCTGTTGTCCGAGAAAGACGCTGCTGCCCCGTCGCTGAGGGACGCCGAAGCCGCGGGCCTGCTCCCCTCCTACTCCGACTGCCTCGCCTTCTATGCAGCCCTGCGCAGCCAGCAGGGCCGCGGCCAATAGCGGGCGACGACCCTGCCCAGGACGTCCTGCGACGGCACAGAGCCGAAGGTCGCGCTGTCCGTGCCGAACATGACGTTGTCGGATCGCAGCCACCACGACCCGTCGGGTTCGACGAAGGCCGCACGCTTCACCCCGAGCCCGCGCCCGGGCAGCCGCGCCACGACCACATCTCCCACCTGTGGGGCCACCCCCCACAGCACCACACACGCATCACCGTCGCGCAGGGTCGGCAGCATGGACTCCCCACTGACCCAGACCGCCCGTACCGCAACACCTCGGCTCACCCGGGTAGGTTGCCAGAGGGTGGGGACAGAGCCCAGATGCCGTCCAGGATCGCTCCGGCCCGCCGCGCCTGACGGCCACCTTGCACCTTGCACTTTGCACCCACCTGATGTTCCTCATCGGTCCAGCGGACGAGATACGTCCAGCATGACGAGAAAGGACGGCGGCATGAGCCTCCTGCGTCCAAAGACAACGGTCAGCGCCCACTGCGACCTGCCCTGCGGGGTCTACGACCCGGCCCAGGCGAGGATCGAAGCGCAGTCGGTGAAGGCAATCCAGGAGAAGTACCAGGCGAACGAGGACCCGGCCTTCCGCGCCCGTGCGCTGGCCATCAAGGAGGAGCGCGCCGAGCTGGTCAAGCACCACCTGTGGGTGCTGTGGACCGACTACTTCAAGCCCAACCACGTCGAGAAGTACCCCGACCTGCATGATCTGTTCTGGCAGGCCACCAAGGCGGCGGGAGCGGCCGGCGCCAAGGGTTCGGTCGACCCGGCCGACGGGCAGCAGTTGCTTGAGCTCATTGACCGGATCTCCACGATCTTCTGGGAGACCAAGGCCGCATAGAAACAGCGTTCCTGACGGATCGGCTCCACCGATCCGTCAGGAACGGCTCCGCTCTGCCCGGCCCGGTCCGACCCGGCTGACTTGCCACATCGCGGGACACGGGAAGCGGGACGAATACCCTTATTCTTCCAGAAAGATCAGTTTTTTCGTCTCGGTAGGACCATCTCCATATCCAGGGCGATGGGACGTAGTCGGAATCACCGTCACAATCGCCAGAATTGATCACCCGACCTGCGATGACACCGCAGCGCTGGGTACGGTGGTCTTCACGTGGCACGAGCTGGGAACGGACGCCGGCGGCCGAGGACGGGGCGATCATGGATTTTCGCGCCGCCGGAGGCCCACAGCGACACGAGCGGCCGAGGGCGGCGCGATCATGATTTTTCACGCCGCCGGAGGCCCTGAGCGACAAGGGGGTACCGCGGTGGACACGACGCCGAAGACCGGAACCGCGAACGGTCAGGGCGGTGTCCCGGGTGGCGGGGCCCCCGGTACCGGGGCCTCCACCAGCACAGTTCCCAGCTCCGGAGTGCCTGGTGGCGGGCTGCGGGACATTGTGCAGCTCACGCTTCCCGCGGCAAGCGCCTACCTGTCGGTGCTTCGGACCGCAACGGCCTCGCTAGCGGCCCGTGCCGACTTCACCCTCGACGACATCGAGGACCTGCGGATCGCCGTGGACGAAGCATGTGCTCTGCTCCTGCTGTCGGCTGTGCCCGGGTCGAACCTGGAATGCACCTTCGAGCTCGCCCCCGGAGTCATCCAGGTCGCGGTGACGGTGCTCAGCCTGGACGGCGAACCCCCGTCCACCGACACGTTCGCCTGGACGGTGCTGACCGCCCTCGCCGATGAGGTCTCCAGCTCGGTGACCGCCGATCCCCGGGTCACCATCAGGCTGCGAAAGCGGCGCGGTGTGCCCGAAGACCGAGTGCCCGAGAACCGAGTGCCCGAGAACCGAGTGCCCGGCCCCACGACCGCCGAGACTCGGGCTACCACGACACCATGGACCGGGAACGCGGGCGCGCCGAGCAACGGACCGGTGGGCGCGCCGTGACCGCAGGGCGCACGCGACCGTTGCAGGACGCCGTGACCCCGGCCACGCAACGCTCGCGGCCTTTGCTTGACGACACCCACGGCCTCATCGCCCAGAACGCATCGGCCCCCGCCGCAGCAACCCCCGATGATGCCGCCGAGCACGAGTCGCCCGCAGGTGGGCCAGGTGGACCAGGCGGACCAGGCGGAGGCGACATCCCGCCGCCGGCGTCCGCCGCGCCCAGTGCGGCGGTCACGGCGCAGGCCAGGCCAGACAACGATCCACGCTACGGTTCGAGCCATCCAGGCGGGACCAACGACCGGGCGCGCGCCCGCGAACTGTTCGCCCAGCTGGTCGCGATGCCCGACCGCACCCCCGAACGGGCCGAGATCCGCGACCAGCTCGTCCGGATGCACCTGCCGCTGGTGGAGTACCTGGCCCGTCGCTTCCGTAACCGCGGCGAGCCGCTCGACGACCTGACCCAGGTCGCGACGATCGGATTGATCAAGTCTGTTGACCGCTTCGATCCCGAGCGCGGGGTGGAGTTCTCCACCTATGCGACGCCTACCATCGTCGGCGAGATCAAGCGGCACTTCCGGGACAAGGGCTGGGCGATCCGGGTTCCGCGACGGCTGCAGGAACTCAAGCTGTCGCTGACGAAGGCCACCTCGGAGCTGTCCCAGACGCTCGGCCGGTCGCCGACGGTGAGTGAGATCGCCGCCCATCTCCAGATGACCGAGGAGGAGGTACTGGAGGGCCTGGAGTCCGCCAACGCCTACTCGGCGGTGTCGCTGGATGCCCCGGACTCAGGCGACGACGAAGCCCCGGCGGTAGCCGACACCCTCGGGGTCCAGGACGAGTCCCTCGAAGGGGTCGAGTACCGGGAGTCGCTCAAGCCGCTGTTGGAAAAGCTGCCGCCGCGGGAGAAGCGAATCCTGCTGCTGCGGTTCTTCGGAAACATGACGCAGTCGCAGATCGCCGCGGAGCTCGGGATCTCGCAGATGCACGTCTCACGGCTGCTCGCACGCACCCTGGCCCAACTCCGTCGCGGCCTGCTGGAGGACGCCTGACGACCAAAGGCGGCGCGATCATGGTTCTTCGCGCCACCGGCCGGCCGAGCTCTCCGGGTCGCTTAGGCGGGATCCCGCGGTTCGCCGGGATCCCGCGGTTGGTAGCCGCCAGCCAGGCCGACGAGCGTCAGGATCGCGACGGGGACGGCGAGCAGCGGGATGCCCTCGCCATAGCGACCGCCCTGGAGCAGGCTGACCGCGACAGGCAGGCACAACAGCTGCACGACGACGACCGGCGAGCGTGCCCACCACCGCCTGGCCAGCAGTGCCCGTCCGAGCAGGCAGAGCCCCACGGCGGCGACGACGGCGAACAGACCACCAAGCTCCGCCCGGCCGCGGTCGTCGGTGTCCGCGCCGAATCCGCGGACGATCAGGAACACGCCGAGACCGCCGAGCAGGAGTCCTTCGCCACCGAGTAGCGCCACAGCGACGGGCAGGGCCGGTGGGGTATGCACGGCGTCCCGCAGACGATCGCGGCGCAGGTCGGTCCTCACAGGCACATCCCGACAGTACGTGGCCGCGCGGACCATGGTGAAGGTCACGTCCCACGAGGGGTCAAACCGGTCGCAAGGATTACGAGCGACCGTGCAAAGTCCCACCGGCTACCGTGGACATCATGCGCGCGCTGTTGGTCGTAAACCCCATTGCAACGGCGACGACCCAGCGTATTCGTGACGTTCTGGTCAGTGCACTTGCCGCCGACCTCAGCGTGGACGTCGTCATGACCAAGGGCCGCGGCCACGCCGCCGAGCTCGCTGAGCGCGCCGCCGACAACGGCCTCGACCTGGTTGTCGCGCTCGGCGGCGACGGAACGGTCAACGAGATCGCTAACGGCCTCCTGCGGTCGGGGCCGGCGCCCGGTGCTCCCGCCCTCGCGGTGGTGCCCGGCGGGAGCACCAACGTCTTCGCCCGTGCACTGGGCTACTCGCCGTCCCCGGTGGAAGCGACCGGAGAGCTTCTGGAGGCGCTCCGGGACGGTCGCAGCCGCCGAATCGGGCTCGGGCACGCAACCTTCACCAGTTCGTCGGGCATCAGCCAGTCACGCTGGTTCACCTTCTGCGCCGGCTTCGGTCTGGACGCGGCAGTCGTCGAGCAGGTCGAGCGCAAACGGGTACACGGCCGCCGCAACACCCCCGGGCTCTACCTCCGCTCCGCACTCGGCCGGTTCATCCGCAACACCGGACGACGCTGTCCCCCGATCACCGTCACCACGGGCGAGCTGGGCGAGCTGGTGACGGCAGAGACGGCACAGGCAGCGGCAGATGTCCGGAGCGCGAGCCTGCCGGACGATCCGGGCCACCCCGATCCGGTACCGGAACACGTGCTGGCGGCCGTGGTCTGCAACACGACGCCATGGACCTATCTCAACGCCCGCCCGGTGCGTGCCTGCCCGGACGCGTCCTTCGACAGCGGGCTGGACCTTGTCGGCCTGCGTCGACTGACGGTGATGACGACAACCCGTAGCATCCTGCAGATGCTGCACGGCTCCCGGGGACCTCAGGGCCGCGATGTTCTTGCCCTGCACGACCAGGCGCGGATCACGCTGACGGCCGCGCAGGCGATCCCCTTGCAGCTGGACGGCGAGTACCTCGGGCCGCACACGGAACTGACGGTCAGCTCCACGCCCAGGGCCCTGCGCGTCATCGTCTGAGTGTGCGGACAAGCTCCGCTGGATCGTCGCAGATCACCGCATCCACGCCGGCGTCGCGCAACTGCTCGGCGTCGGCCACCGAGGCAACCGTCCACGTCGCCAGACCCACTCCAGCCGCCCGGGCCCGTTCGGGCATCGCCGCCGAACCGAGCACGGACGAGACGTGAGCGTGCAGCTCCTGGTGTCCCGCCGACCGCACATAGGCGATGCCGCCGGCCACCGACATTCGCGGCATGGTCAGGAAGGCCGTGTTCACGGCGATCTCGGCGTCGCGTACCGCCTCGATCGCGAACCAGTCGAACGACGAGACGGTCACGGCCGCCGGGACCTGCGGGACGGCGCCGGAGACCCGGCCGAACCCACGAGCCCGCAAAAGGTCGATCAGGGTCCGGGCGGTCTCCTCCCGCGGGGCGTCGAAGTCCGGCTGACCCGGCTGGTTCTTGACCTCGAGGATGATCCGGCCGCGGCCGTCCCAGACGTCAAGGACGTCGGTCAGGGTGGGCACACCGAGATGGCTCAGTTCGCGGGTGGTTCGACGGATCACAGCACGGCCGGTCAGCCGGCCCGGTATCCGGGCGTCATGGACACACACCAGATCGCCGTCGACGCTGCGCCGTACATCCACTTCGATACCATCGGCACCGGCCCGCAACGCGGCGTCCACTGCTTCAACGGTGTTCTCCGGGCCGGGAGTCCGGCTACCGCGATGACCAAGAACCTGCATGAGCCAACGATGCCATCACGGCCATGACCGCCATCGGCAGGGACCTCCCGGTGGGATCCGCGTAAGCACAAAACCCGTGGACGGCGACAGCCAAGGCCAATCCGGCATGTTCTCCAGATCCCCCGGACATGTGCGTTCACTGGGTCGGCGGTGCTGGGAGAGTCTGTCTGTCAACGTCGTTCGACCAACCGCAAGGCGTGGTCCACCTGTGTCTCGACGGGACAGGTGCAGGCAGGAAGGGGTGCGAAGCCACTTCCAGGTTCTTGCGCGCATGGCAGTTGCGGTGGGAGGGTGGCGAATGTCCGAGGTGGATGGACCACGTACACCTCGGGCTCACGCGCGAGGGTGCAGGCGGTCGAAAGATCGAGAATCCGCACGGATCCGACATCCGAATGATTGTCGGGAAGTGCGGCGCAACCGTAGCGGCTCGCAAAGCGTCTCACGTGCAGTGTGGCCCGAGACGAGAGAGGGAGTTGTACGCATGGACTGGCGCCATAGAGCGCTCTGCCGTGACGAGGATCCCGAGCTCTTCTTCCCGATCGGTACAACCGGTCCGGCTGAACGCCAGGTCGAAGAAGCAAAGGCCGTCTGCAGGCGGTGTGCTGTAACAAGTGATTGCTTGAGCTGGGCACTTGACACCGGGCAAGATTCCGGGGTTTGGGGCGGTTTGAGCGAGGATGAACGCCGTGCACTCAAACGCACTGCGCGCACCCGAGTTCGCACCGCCTGATTACCCACCACCACCAACCCGGCACAAGCTAGACGACGACGTACCAGGTGGCCCGGAAGTGACGCATCGGCCCCAGGGATGTTGCCGCGTGCCTTGATGCCATTCCCGTCCGTATTCGTGCAGTCTGCGAACGGAACTATCGACACCCGCTGTACAGGGGTCGAGACAGCAGGACATGGGGGGCCAGAACGGGGTGGGACGGCGCCAGGCACGGTGGTGCTGTACCCACCTCGACGGTCCTCGTAACGTAGATCTTCAAAAAAATTTTCACGGTGGCAACGGGATGGACAACAGGGCCTCCGTACCACGCTCCGGTCCGGCCTGGAGCCGGATCGCTCCCTGCATCTCACCGAGCACGAGTTGGCGGACGATCTGGAGGCCCAACCTGGGCGAGTGCTCCAGCTGGAAATCGTCGGGCAACCCCGCGCCGTCATCGGCAACCACCACGTCCAGTCGGTCGACACCACGATGGACGCGGAGTTCGATCGTGCCGGCCGAACCATCGAACGCATGTTCGACAGCATTCTGCAGAAGCTCGGAAAGCACAAGCGCCAGCGGCGTGGCGAGTTCGCCGGGCAACCGGCCGAACGATCCCTTGCGGGTCGTGTTCGCGCGCGTTCCGGTCGAGGCAAGATCAACAGTGACCGACGTGATCTGATCGGCGATCTCGTCAAAGGGCACCGACTCACCGAGACTCTGCGACAGCGTCTCGTGGACCACGGCGATCGATGTCACCCGGCGCACCGACTCGCGCAACGCCAGCCGTGCCTCATCCGCCTTGGTCCGACGCATCTGCAGGCGTAGCAGAGCCGCGACCGTCTGCAGGTTGTTCTTCACCCGATGATGGATCTCCCGGATGGTCGCGTCCTTGCTGAGCAGTTGTGCCTCGCGACGCCGAAGATCGGAAACATCGCGGACCAGGACGAGCACCTCCCGGGTGGCCCCTGGGAACAGCGGGATCGCGCGCAACAGCACCACCGTGCTGGCGACCGCCAGTTCCACCTCAACCGGCCGGCGGCGACCGATCGCGTGCCACACGGCCGGGGTGGTCGCCGGCAGGCTCAGCGTCCGGTGTACCGACCGCAGGTCCTCACCGGTGACGTTGCCGGTGTATCCGAGGCGGCGGTAGGCCGACAGCGCGTTCGGGCTGGCGAAGATGACCTTTCCCGAACCATCCAGGCGGAGCATCCCGTCACCGACCCGGGGCGCTTCGGGCAGCTCGGCCGCACTTCCCCGGAACGGGAAGGCCCCTTGTGCGACCATCAGCGCCAGGTTGTTCGCGCACTGCAGGTAGGCTGATTCCAGGGCGCTGGGTGTGCGGGTGGTGGCCAGGTTCGTATCCCGCGCCAGTACCGCGATCACCCGGTCGGAGTGCAGAACCGGGATCGCCTCGGTCCGGACCGGCACGCCGCCGTCCCACTCCGGCTCGCCCTCGCGGGCGATCCGGCGTTCCCGCCACGAGTTCTGCACCACCCATCTGTTAATCACAACGCTGCCGACCTCGTCGTTGTGATACGCCGTCGGCCCGGTGGTCGGCCGCACCTGCGCGACCACCAGAAACTCAGCTCCTGGACCGGACCCGCCACGGGCCACCACGGCCCGACTGGGAACCAGCAGCAACAGGTCCGCGAAGGACAGATCGGCCAGTAGGGCCCAGTCCGCCACCAGGGCATGAAGATGATCGATGTCATCCGCGCCGAGATCGGTGCTCTCGCGCAGAAGGTCCGCCAGCGTTCCCACGCAAGGCAGACTGCCAGACGCGGTGCCACCGCCGGAGCCCCGGCCGTATATCGGTGCCACGTCGAACACCTGATCCCTCGTCAGCTCATGCCGGTCGACCATAGGCTTCCGTTGTGCATCCCCTCGCAGGTCACCCCGCACACGACCCGCTCGCATGGCTGGCCGGCCATGCCCGGCAGCGGGAGGAGGCCGGCCTGCGGCGCACTGTGAATCCGCGCACACCCGCCGCCTGGGCCGCCGGCGACCCACCCCGCCAGCTGGACCTGGCCGGCAACGACTACCTGGGGCTGTCGCGTCATCCCGACGTGGTCGACGGTGGGGTGCGGGCGCTTCGAACCTGGGGCGCGGGCTCCACCGGAAGCCGGCTGGTGACCGGAACGACGACCTTGCACGGTGACCTGGAGGACGCTCTCGCCGCCCATACCGGCTTCGCCGCCGCGCTGGTCTTCGCCACCGGATACGCGGCCAACCTGGGCGTTCTCACCGCGCTGACCGGTCCGGACGACCTGATCGTCTCCGATGAGCGCAATCATGCGTCGCTGGTGGACGCCTGCCGGCTCTCCCGGGCACGAGTAGTGATCGTCCCGCACACCGACGTCGATGCCGTCGACACGGCACTGGCCGGGCAGCCGTGGCGCAACGCCGTCGTCGTCACCGACTCGGTGTTCTCCGCCGATGGCGACCTTGCGCCGCTACCGGCGCTACACGCCGTCGCCCGGGCCCACGGCGCGCTGCTGCTCGTCGACGACGCGCACGGTCTCGGCGTCGTCGGCCCGGGCGGCCGGGGAGCGCTCGCGGACGTCGGACTGGCCGGCGAGCCGGATGTGGTGGCCACCGTGACGCTGTCCAAGGCCCTGGGCAGCCAGGGTGGAGCGGTGCTCGGCCCGGCAGCGGTCCGTGCGCATCTGATCGACACCGCCCGCACGTTTATTTTCGACACCGGACTCGCCCCGGCCTGCGCCGGCTCCGCGCTGGCGGCGCTCGAGCTGCTGGCCGCCACGCCCGCACTCGCCGACGACGTGCGACGGCGGGCCAGCCAGCTCGCCGCGCTCACGGCCGCGCCCCAGCCGGCCGGAGCGGTGGTATCGGTCATCCTGGGTGAACCCGCACGCGCGGTGGAGGCGGCGGCGGTCTGCCGGGCGCACGGTGTGGCGGTCGGCTGTTTTCGTCCCCCGACCGTGCCACCGGGGACGAGCCGGCTGCGGATCGCGGCCCGCGCCGACCTCACCGACTCCGACCTGGCCCACGCCGCGACCGCCTTCGCCACCGCTCTGGGCACACCGGCCCCGGGTGCGCTGACTCCGGGTGCGCTGACTCCAGGTGCGCTGACTCCAGGTGCGCCCGGGTGACGGTGCTCGTGGTGACCGGGACCGGAACCGGTGTCGGCAAGACCGTTGTCACGGCTGCGCTGGCCACGCTGGCCCGGGACCGGGACATCGACGTCGCCGTGGTGAAGGCCGCGCAGACCGGCGTCGGCCCAGGTGAGCCCGGCGACCTCGACCATGTGCGGCAGCTGTCCGGAGTCGAGGACCTGCACGAGTGCGCCCGTTTCCCGGCGCCGCTCTCGCCGGCCGCGGCGGCCCGGCTCACCCGACGCCCTCCGGTGGAACTCGCCGACGTCGCCCGACAGGTAACGGAGCTCGCCCGGGGTCGGCGGCTCGTCCTGGTGGAAGGCGCGGGCGGGCTGCTGGTCCGCTACGACGACGAAGGCGCCACCGTGGCCGATCTCGCCCGCGCGCTGGCTGCGCCGGTGTTGCTGGTCAGTGCGGCCGACCTCGGCACCCTCAACGCCACCGCACTGTCCCTGGAGGCGCTGGCCCACCGTGGCCTGGAGCTGGCTGGTCTGGTCATCGGTTCCTGGCCGTCCGATCCGGACCTCGCCTGCCGTTCGAACATCAGCGACCTGGAGATGCTGGCCGCCCGCCCGCTCGCCGGAGCGCTACCGGCCGGGTCTGGCGCCGCGGATGCGGCGTCCTTCCGTGACACCGCCCGAGCGTGCCTCGCACCTGCGTTGGGCGGTACCTTCAACGCCCAACAGTTCCGAGAGAGACACACTCCGTGACACGATGGGCAACAGCAGGTGTCGGGCAGTTGTTCACCGACCGGACCCGACTGAGAACTATCGCCGACGAGCGCGCGTGAACCTCCGCCGGTGTGCGAGCGTCCACCGTGGGAAACGAGCGTGGCCGAACGTGAAGCCGCCCGGCGCACCGCCACACCGCCATATCTCCGCACCGCCATATCTCCGCAGCTCCGCACCGTCAGACGAGTCGAGGTCCACGTCGGACCACAGGGAGACCACCGTGCCGCCATCGTCAGCGACCGCCCCGCCCGCCGCACGCCAATCAGGCGAAGACGTCAGTACCTCCACCGACATCCTGCAGGTAGCGCGTAGTCAGGTACTGGAGGATGGTAACGGCCTGTCGGCCGAGCAGACACTGGCTGTACTGCAGCTCGACGACGAGAGGATCAGCGAGGCGCTCGCACTCGCGCATGAGGTGCGGCTGCGCTGGTGTGGCCCGGAGGTCGAGGTCGAGGGAATCGTCAGTCTCAAGACCGGCGGCTGCCCCGAGGACTGCCACTTCTGTTCCCAGTCCGGGCAGTTCGACTCGCCGGTCCGCGCAGTCTGGCTGGACATCCCGTCGCTGGTCCAGGCCGCACAGGCGACCAGGGAGACCGG
Source organism: Protofrankia sp. Cas4 (assembly GCF_963555915.1). Classification (NCBI taxonomy): domain Bacteria; kingdom Bacillati; phylum Actinomycetota; class Actinomycetes; order Frankiales; family Frankiaceae; genus Protofrankia; species Protofrankia sp. Cas4. The sequence goes on along the minus strand of NZ_CAUVXL010000053.1, from coordinate 17,609 downwards.
CGCCAGCGAGTTCTGCATCGTCGCGGCCGTACGCGGCCCGGATGAGCGGCTGATGAGCCAGGTCCGCGCGGGCATCGCCGCGATCCACGCCGCCGTGGACATCAACATCGCCTGTTCGCTCGGGATGCTCACCCAGGAACAGGTTGACGCCCTCGTCGACATGGGCGTGCACCGTTACAACCACAACCTGGAGACCGCACGTTCGCACTTCCCCCAGGTCGTGACCACCCACAGCTGGCAGGAACGGTGGGAGACCTGCGAGATGGTGCGAGCGGCCGGTATGGAACTGTGCTGCGGCGCGATCATCGGTGTCGGCGAGACGCTGGAGCAACGGGCGGAGCTCGCCGGGCAGCTCGCCGCGCTGGAGCCCGATGAGGTGCCGCTGAACTTCCTCAATCCGCGGCCCGGTACACCCTTCGCGGACCTACCTGTGATCAGCGCCACCGACGCGCTGCGGACGATCGCCGCGTTCCGGCTCGCGCTACCGCGCACCATCCTGCGTTACGCCGGCGGTCGTGAGATCACCCTCGGCGACCTGGCGGTCGACGGGATGCTCGGTGGCATCAACGCCGTCATCGTCGGCAACTACCTGACGACATTGGGACGCCCGGCCGAGGCGGACCTTGCGATGCTCGCCGACCTCAAAATGCCGATCAAGTCGATGCAGGCCACTTTCTGACCGGATCATCGACGACTGACCGCAACATCGACGACTCCGTCGGGCGCGCAATCATGGTCCCACCGCGCGCCCGGCGGCCCCGGGAAGCCAAAGAGCGCCCGGCAATAGGGACGCGGCGTCGCGGGGCCGGGCGCTCTAATCTCAGTGGCATGACTGTCAGCGGAACGGAAACGGCCTTCTGCGACCGGTGCGGACGGTTGCTCTCCGACGGAGAGCACGACGCCTGTCACCGGGCCCGGTTGCTGGAACCGCCACGCTTCTGCCAGAGCTGCCGTCGACGGCTGGTCGTGCAGGTCACACCGACCGGGTGGACGGCACGTTGCAGTGAACACGGCTCAACCGTCGGCTGAGCCCCTGTGCGGCTACGGTCAGGCCGCTGGCAGGCCGTCGAGGAGGGCTATCAGGTCGCCTTCCTGAACGACGTCCCCCTCCTGCACCGCGATCCGGGCGACCCGACCGCCGTCCTCGCTGAGCACCGGGATCTCCATCTTCATGGAGTCGAGGATCACGAGCGTGTCCCCGGCCGACACCGTGTCACCGACACCGACCACGACCTTCCACACGTTGGCGACCATCTCGGCTCGAACTTCCTCGGCCACGGTTCCCCTTCCCACTGCCGACCGGACAAACGCACACCGTGAGCGTAGTGCGCACCCGGACGCGACCGCTGCGCGCCACGGCGACAAAGAAAGTCCCGGTTCAACGGCCGATCCACCCAAAGCCGGCGGTGGCCAACCTCCGTTATGATCTTCCGGCAACGCTCCGGAGACTATGACCTCCGGGCGCGCGATCTGACGATCGTCGCGCGCCCTTTGGTCCTCCAGCCGATCGGGACCGCGACGCGCGGCAAATCAGACATGCCGGAATGTCGCCCCTGCGGTCCACCGCTGCGCGGACCAAGCACACTACGAGGGTGTTCGTTCTCCTTGTACTCGCCCTGATCGGTGGCGTCACGGTCGGGCTGATTCGTGGTGGGACGCCGGACGCCCTGGTTCGGATCTATGTGGCACGCCCGTGGATGTTCGCGACCGCGTTCGCGGCGCTGGTCCTCGGGCGGGTCATCCCCGGCGTCCAGGTCGCCGCCTGGGTCACGGCCATGGTGACCGTCGCGCTCTTCGCGGCGGCGAACTCCCGACTACCGGGCCTCGGTCTGCTGCTGGCCGGGATCACGCTCAACACGGTGGTGGTCCTCGCCAACGGCGGTCGGATGCCGGTGTCACTGTCGGGAGCCGAACGCGCCGGCATCGCGGTCAGCGAGGTGTGGGCGTCCTCCCAGTACACTCCGGGGGATACCGCCACGGTCCTGCGTCCGGCGACGGACGTGATACCGCTGGCATTCCCGAACGCGCCGGCCGTGGTCAGCATCGGCGACGTGCTGATCGCCGCCGGCGCAGGGCTGTTCGGAGCGGTCGCACCGGTGCGGGCGCGCCGCACCCTGGAGGCTCGCCGCGTCCGCGTGACGCGGTCCATAACCTCCGGTGCAGCTTCTCCCACTCTTCCAACGGATCCGGACCCGGTGGCGGCCGTCGCGGCGGCACGGCCGGCCGAGCGCCCGTGACAGGATGACCGGAGCGGAAAGGAGGTACCCGACGTGGCGAAGAAGAAGCGTAAGCGGCGCGCACGCGCCAAGCACAAGGCCAATCACGGCAAACGCCCCAACACCTGAGCCGGCGCCGGCGGGCCGCGGTCGAACGTCCGCCCCGGTGTGTGCCCCGCCCCCAAGCCGGGGCCGGGGCACACACCGGGGCCGGGGCACGCACCCCTGTTGCCGGGCACTCTCAGCCGGTGCCGACGCGGGGCCGCAGCCAGTCGACGGTGCGACCCAGGCCACCATCAAGATCAACCTGAGGTCGCCAACCGACCAGCCGTTGTGCCTTGCTGACATCGAGTTCGATCCGCGCCAGCTCCCCGGGGCGCGACGGCGCGAGTTCCGGGGTGTCGGCCACCCCGATGATCCCCGCAAGCCTGCTGTGCAGTTCCCGGACGGCGGTCTGGGTACCTGTCCCGATGTTGAGCCGTTCGCCGTTGGCCGCATCCACCGAGGCTGAGCGAGCGAAGGCGTCCGCGACATCGCCGACGAAGACATAGTCGCGAGTGGTGGCACCATCACCGAAAATCATGGTCGGACGTCCCTCGAGCATGGCCGTCCCGAAGATCGCTACCACACCGGCCTCGCCGTGCGGATCCTGGCGCGGCCCGTAGACGTTACCGAGCGCAAGCGCGGTCGTCGCCAGACCATATGTCGCTCGGTACACCGACAGGTACAGTTCGCCAGCCGCCTTCCCGGCCGCGTACTGGGACTCGGGAGCCACCGGCGCGGTCTCGTCGACCGGCAGATGCCGGGGCGTCCCGTAGATCGAACCACCGGACGACGTATGGACGAACTTCCCGACGCCGGCCTTTCGACTCGCCTCCAACATGTTGATCGTGCCAAGCACGTTCAACCGGGCATCAAGAAGTGGATCTCTGATGCTCACCCGCACATCGATCTGCGCAGCCAGGTGCAACACCGCATGCGGGCGAACCCGCCCCACCACATCATCAAGATCAGATGAGGTGACATCGACCTTCTCAAACGAGAACCGGGCGTCAAGGGAAGCCTGCGTCAGGTTCTCAAGCCGCCCAGTGGACAGGTCGTCGATCCCGACGACGTCGTGGCCGTCGGCGAGCATACGGTCAGTGACCGTGGAACCGATGAAACCGGCCGCGCCGGAGACGAGAATACGCACGGCTCCCGAGCTTAGTGGTCGGCGCTGAGCCACCGTAGGCTGACCATCCCCCGCCGGGCACTGCACTCACTCGGCGCGAAACTCGGCCCTGGCTGCGTCAGCCCGTGCCGCCCGCAAGCGTTCCAGAACACTCTTTCGAAGAGTGTCCGGAGCGCGCTCGCCCCCGCATCGGCGGGCGATCAGAAGCTTCACCTCGTGCTCCACGCCGAACTGCCGAAGACACGGGGAGCATTCGTCGAGATGCGTCCGAATAAGGTACTTATGGTCGAAGTCAATCTCGCCGTCGAGATACAGATAGACGGCCTCCAGCACCTTGCGGCAGTCGACGCCGTGCGGGTCACCACAGCTCACGATGCACCGCCATCGACCTCGGAACGACCGGCGCGAACCAGACCCCGCTCATGGGCATAGTGCTCAAGGGAGGTACGCAGGCCACGGCGACCGCGGTGCAACCGGGACATCACGGTACCTATCGGGGTACCCATGATCTCCGCGATCTCCTTGTAGGCGAAGCCCTCGACATCCGCGAGGTACACCGCCATCCGAAAATCCTCGGGCAGCGCCTGCAGAGCTTCCTTGACGTCGCTGTCTGGCAGGTGCTCCAACGCCTCGGTCTCAGCGCTCTTGAGCCCACTGGACGTGTGCGATTCCGCGTCGGCCAGCTGCCAGTCCTCGACCTGCTCGGTCGGGCTCTGCAGCGGCTGGCGTTGCCGCTTGCGGTAGGTGTTGATGAACGTGTTCGTCAGGATCCGGTAGAGCCAGGCCTTGAGGTTCGTACCTTCCTGAAACTGGTGAAAAGCCGCGAAGGCCTTGACGAAGGTCTCCTGCACCAGGTCCTCGGCATCGGCGGGGTTCCGCGTCATCCGCAGCGCCGCCGCATACAGCTGATCAAGGAAAGGCAGGGCGTCCTGCTCGAAACGGCTGGCGCGCTCTTCGGCAGTCTCGTCGACCAGGACCACTCCCTCGTACCTCGGACCGTCCGCGGGACGCCGGTTGACGGGCACGCCACCGACCACTGAAACGGACGATACCTCGCCGGGTGCAGCCGCGCGGGCAGAAAAGCGGCCGGCGGAACCAGCCACCGGTCCGGTGGGACAACGGCCCTGGGCATCCGTGCGGCCGTCGAGTGGCCGCATCTGCGCAACTGGCGTCGGCGCGGCGTCGCCGACGCTGGGCACCGGCCCGCTCGCGAACTGGGCAGTCATCAAACCTCCGAGTGGATGTCCCTGGCTAACCGGAGACGACGCAATCACCGGGACACGAAATGATCTGGGGGTAGTCCGGCCGCGTCGACGGTCCGAAGGACCCTTTCGGCTTGCATAACCGTTCGACCGGGTGTCGGGATTCCCGACCACCCGATGGTGTGCCGCCGGATCCACTCCGTCCCGACCGTGGCCGCTTCATTGATCACGTCAGCTTCGGTCCGGCCGTCCCGGCGACGCGTCCGCATGGCGTGATCAGCGCCCGCGAGGACATGCACCTCGATGTCGCGATCCGGAGCTGGGACCGGCATCCCGAACGCGTCCCGGTCGCCCTGCACCACGAGGACGGGGACGCCGGCGCCGAGTAGCTCCGGCAACCTCGACGGCCGGTCCGCGGCGGGTGGATCCAGCGGGAAGCCGAAGGCCACCACTCCCACGGCCGCTACCGAAGCGGCGCAGCGGCACGCCACCCGCGATCCCATCGACCGTCCCACCAGAACGACGGGACGCGGCTGGGGCAGCATGTCCAGGGTCGCCCGGAGCACTGCGTCCAGCCTTGCCGGACGATCCGGAGCACGGCGGCCGGCAACCCGGTACGGCATCTCCAGGCGGGCGACGCTCACCCCGATCCCCGGCAGTCGCACCGCAAGTTCGGACAACACACCAACATCGGTTCCACTGCCCGCGCCGTGCAGAAGCACAACAAGCCCACACGACCCGCGTGGCGCGGGAACCAGAAACACCCGCCCTCCGTCAACTTCCAGAGGAGGCATGTCGGGAAGGGACCCGCCAGCCACGGTCACCTCCGTGACAGATACGTCACCGTTGACCATCCAGATCTGTCAGACTTCCCGAGAACCTGTGTGACGTGTTTCGCATCTTCTCCCTTTGAAGGGTAGGAAAAGTCCATGCTGCCCCGTCTCGACGCCGAGCCAGATCAGTCGCGCGGACGAACCACGACCCTCGTCTACGAGACGCCCACGGACAGTGATGATCCGTACTGGGCGTTCTACGAGGATGTCGCCGCGACCCAGCTGGCCAGCTGGTTGCCGACGACACAGATCCGGGTCCTGGACGTCTCCGGCCCGCGGACGCGGTTCGCACGTCAAATGGTCGCAGCCGGGCACGACGTCGTGCGAGTCGTCCCCTCGGCGAAGGGTCTGGACCCCTCGTATCCCGGCGTGGTCGACATGCGCAGCCGGGCGCAGCTGGGCGACCCCACGTCCGGCCAGGGCAGGTTCCTGCACGTCGCGGGCGACTCCCGATCGCTGGACTGGTTCGCTCCGGCGAGCTTCGACGCCGTCCTCGCCGAGGGCCGGGCGCTGTCGTTCTGCCTGGCTACCGAGACGACGCTGGAGGAGATCTACCGCATGCTGCGCCCTGGTGGGCGACTGCTGCTGTGCGTCGACTCGCTCCTGCTCGGGCTCGCCCGTCTCGCCGAACAACACCGCTGGGCAGAGCTGTCGGACGTGCCCCGGGCCGATGTCGTGCTCGTCCCCGCCGAGGACGGCTCCATCACCCGCTGTTTCTGGCCGGAGGAACTGCACGCGCTACTGACCAGCGCGGGCCTCGACGTCGACTGGATCCGTCCACGGACGGTGCTGTCGGCCGAGGCGGTGACGCGCGCCGTCGCCTCCGATGTGTCCTGCTTCCCCACCCTCGTCCGGACCGAGGTCGAGCTTTCCGCCGAACGCGAGGGCGAGTCGATCGGCATCCACCTTGTGGCCAGCGCCCGCCGCCCCGGCTGACCGGGCCGGCTGACCGGGCCGGGCCTGGCCCGATCAAGGCGGTTTCCGGCATGCTGAGGTGGTGACCGTCACCACGGATGTGCCTATCGACCCCTGGCCGGCACCAACGGCGCAACGACCAGTCGACGCGACCGTGATGATGCCGGGCTCGAAGTCGGCGACCAACAGGGCGCTGATCCTGGCAGCGATCTCAGACGGCACGAGCCGGCTGAGTCGGCCCCTGCGATCACGCGACACGCTGCTCATGGCCGCCGCGCTGCGCGCGCTCGGGGTCGCCGTGCTCGACGACCGCGACGACTGGGTCGTCCACGGTGAATTCCCGCTGCGGGCTGCCCCGGGTGCTCTGATCGACTGCGGCAACGCCGGTACGGTCGCCCGGTTCACCCCGGCGCTGGCCACACTGGCCCACGGTGACCTGGTGTTCGATGGCGACCCGCGCATGCGTGAACGTCCGCTCCACCCTCTCCTGGATGCATTGCGGGCCCTGGGCGCACGCATCGACGGCAACCGGATGCCACTGACCGTGCATGGCCGCGGGCGCCTCACCGGGGGTGAGGTGACGGTGGACGCGTCCACGTCCAGCCAGCTCGTGTCCGGGCTTCTGCTCGCGGCACCCAGATATGATCATGGAGTAACCGTCCGACATGTGGGCTCGCGGCTGCCCTCATGGCCGTACCTGGAGATGACCGTTGCGGACCTGCGTGCCGCCGGCGCCTCGGTTGAGGTTGACGTCGACCGGACCCAGGCGGGGGTGGCGGCGCGCTGGTCGGTCGCACCCGGCAGGATCCTCGCCCACGACCGCATCATCGAGCCCGACATCAACAGCGCGACTGCCTTCCTTGCGGCGGCGGCGGCGACCGGCGGTCGCGTCGTCCTCGCCGACTGGCCGGCCGCAACCGTGCAGCCCGGCCGGCTGCTCCCGGAGTTGCTGACCGCGATGGGCTGCGCCGTCACACAGACATCGGTCGGTCTCGAGGTACGCGGCCCGCAACGCCTGCGTGGCATCGACGTGGACCTCACCGACTACGGCGAGGCCGCTCCCACGCTCGCGGCGCTCGCCGTCCTCGCCGATTCGCCCAGCCGCCTGCGGGGCATCGCACACCTGCGGTTGCAGGAAACCGACCGACTCGCGGCGCTCGCGGCGGAGCTGGGCCACCTGGGTGCGGCAGTCACCGTGACCGAGGACGGGCTGGCCATCTCCCCCGCACCGCTGTCCGGCGCCGCTCTCGACCCGCGGGCCGACCATCGCCTCGCCATGGCGTATGCCGTGGTGGGGCTCGTGGTACCGGGGGTGCTGGTCCACGACATCGGCACAACCGCCAAGACCGTGCCACACTTTGATCGACTGTGGGCACAGATGCTGGCCGGTACCGGGATGCCGGACGAGACCGTCCAGCAACGATGAAGTCCGGCAACGATGAAGTCCGCCACCGCGGGCTGGAACGGCGCAGGTGAATGCCGCGGGAGCTTGACGAGGACGACGTGCGGGTCCGGGCCGGGCGCGGGTCACGGCCCCGAACCCGGGAACGTCCCGACCATGCCGACGCGGTGACGGCCACGGTCGTCGCCGTTGATCGGGGTCGCTACACCTGCCATGTCACCGGGCACCTGGCTGCGAAGGCACCGGCGGCCGGGACGCCGGCCGGCCCATCGACATCCACCGGCGTGCTGGTCGCCGGTGTCCGCGGCGGTTCGTTGCGCCGGACCAGCGTGATCGTCGGCGACGAGGTCGCCCTGGTCGGTGACGTCTCGGGTTCGCCCGGCAGCCTTGCCCGGATCGTCGGGCGGAGCGAACGCCGAAGCGTGCTGCGTCGCACCCCCGACGACACCGATCCCCTGGAACGCCCGATCGTCGCCAACGCCGACCGGCTCGTCATTGTCTGTGCCCTCACCGACCCACCACCGCGCACCGGGCTGATCGACCGATGCCTGGTCGCGGCCTACGACGGTGGCCTGGAGCCGGTGCTCTGCCTCACCAAAGCCGATCTCGCCGACGACACGCCGCTGCGGGAGCTCTACGGGCCGCTCGGCCTGCCGGTGGTGACCACCCGGCCGGATGCGGGCATCGACGCGCTGACGGCGCTGCTCGCCGGCTGCGTCTGCGTCATGTTCGGTCACTCCGGCGTCGGCAAGTCAACGCTGGTCAACCGGGTGGTACCGGATGCCGCCCGGACAATCGGCGCGGTCAACGCGGTCACCGGACGAGGCAGGCACACCTCGTCCGCCGCCATCGCCCTGCCGATGCCCGGTGGGGGCTGGGTCGTCGACACTCCGGGGGTGCGCTCATTCGGGCTGGGCGCGGTCTGTGCGGACCGGGTGCTGGCCGCATTTCCCGATCTTGCACCGGCCGCGGCTGCCTGCCCGGGTGGCTGCACTCACCAGGCGGGCCTCGCCGACTGCGCGCTGGACCAGGCTGTCGATGACGGACAGGCAGACCCAGGCCGGCTCGCGAGCCTGCGCCGGCTGCTTGCCGCCCGGTCCGCGGCCGACCCGACATAGCCGACCCGACGACATAGCGGGAAATCCGCCCATGCCGGCCACCGCCCGGCCACCCCCGCCCCGGTACGCTCGCCGCGTGACCCATGCCGCACAGACAGAATCGGATCCCCTTCACGGCGGCGTGCCGGCCGGTATCGCCGAAAACCCGGCGAACCCTGCTGCCGACGACCATCCGGTGACCGACGATCTCGCCCTGGCCCTGGCCCTCGCGGATGCCGCCGACGCCATCACGGTGGCCCGTTTCCAGGCTGTGGACCTGCTGGTCGAGGCCAAGCCCGACGCCACCCCGGTGACCGACGCCGACACCGCGGTGGAGGCGATGATCCGCGAACGGCTGGCGCAGGCCCGCCCCGGCGACGCGGTCCTGGGTGAGGAACAGGGCCTTATCGGCGACGCCAGGCGTCGCTGGGTGGTCGACCCGGTGGACGGCACCAAGAACTTTGTTCGCGGCGTGCCGGTCTGGGGGACCCTGCTCGCTCTTGAGGTCGACGGGACGGTCGTGGTCGGCGTCGCCAGCGCGCCTGCGATGGGCCGGCGCTGGTGGGCTGCGCGTGGTCACGGGGCGCACACCCGAACGGTGGCCGGCGAGATCCGTTCGCTGAGCGTGTCAGCGGTGGCGGACCTGGCCGATGCCTACATGTCGTTCGCCTCCATCGAGAGCTGGTCGGCGGCCGGTCGGTTGGAATCCTTCATGAACCTGGTGGCGACGGTGTGGCGGACCCGCGCCTTCGGCGACTTCTGGTCGCACATGATGGTCGCCGAGGGAGCTGTCGACCTGGCCTGTGAGCCCGACGTGTCGCTGTGGGACATGGCAGCCCTGCAAGTGATCGTCGAGGAGGCCGGGGGCACCTTCACCGATCTCACGGGACGCCCCGACCCGGCCGGCGGCTCGGTTCTGACAAGCAACAGCCGGCTGCACACCCGGGCGCTGGAGATCCTGAACCAGCCGTCCATGAGCGCTCCGGGGACCGAGGCCTGCGGGCGCGCGATCTGACGATCCGTAGCGCACGGCGTCCGATCGGCTTTGCCCACCGGGGGGCGCCCGCGGTGTTCCAGCGGGAGAACACCCTGGCGGCATTCCACCGGGCGCTGACGGGCGGTGCGCGCGGCCTGGAGTCGGACGTGTGGCTGACGGCTGACGGTGTTCCGGTGTTGCATCACGACGGCGTATTCGGACCACCTGGACGGCGCCGCCGGATCAGCCAGACGCCGGCGGCCAGGCTCCCTCGGTGGCTCCCGCGCCTGGCTGACCTCTACGCGGCCTGTGGCAACGACTTTGAACTCAGCCTGGATCTGAAAGACCCGCCCGCCGCCACGGGTCGGGCCGCACGGGCTGTGGTCGAAAGCGCCCGTGCGGTGAACGCGGCGGGACGGCTGTGGCTGTGCGGGAACCTTGACGCAATCCGCGTGTGGCGGCCGATCATCGAACTCGACAATCGTGGCGACCCCGACGCGACGGTAATGCTGGTGAACTCCGCATCCATCCGGGAGATCCGTACTTACCAGGACGCGCGCCCGAGCGCCGCAGTCCCTGCGGCGCTGGAAGTTTACACCCGTGGTGCGATCACAGCCGGGGCCACCGTGCTGAATCTACGTGCCAACGACTGGTCCGCCGCGATGGTGCGACTGGTTCACGCTCGCGGACTTCTTGCGTTCGGCTGGCATGCCCAGTCGTCCCGTACCCTGAAGCGCCTTCTTGGATTCGGCTTGGACGGGGTCTACTCCGACCACCTCGGCCGCCTTGTACACGCCACCGACAGCGAGACAACAATCACGCGTACACATCACGTCCAGTGATCAAAAAACAACACTCAATCATCGCCGGCCGGCAATGGCCGACACAAAACACCAATCGCTCAATTAGACCTGGATGCGATTGCCAACACTATCCCCAACACTGCACAGAGTAACCGGCTCGACGCATTGACGTGACGCCGACCGGACCCGTGGCTCACCTCGGTGAACCGAGCCGGATCCCGCCCACATTTGCATCGCCGAGAGTGCATATTTCATGACTGGCACCGCTTCGCCGAACGGCTCACTCCTCGGCAGCCACTTTCAGCATCTGCGCCGGAAATCCTGTCCGTTCCGCTACATGTTCGACAGAGTAACCCTGCTGCACCAGATCACGAGCCTGCTCAAGGGTCCAGCCACGGCCGGGGTCAACCCGGCGGACGACGACCTCACCTGCTTGGCGACGCTCTTCCGGCCAGCTCAGACGCGCACGACGTGCCAACGGTCGACCTCCGATATATCTCTGACTTCAGTTACTACAACGAGGATAGGCCACATTGGCATGACCGCGCCCGACGAACTCCACGATAGCGGGCCGCGGTGTCCCAATGCGATAGCGGGTTGGAACAAAGAAGTGGCATCTGTCTCGACGATCTGGCGCGGTAGCCGGTTGAGCCGGCTGAAGCGGGTCCGGATGAAGCGGGTAGCGGCACGGCCGGCCAGGTGCGCACAGCCAACCGACCGCGGTTGTTCAGTCCAGAGAACACCCCATGGCTCCTGCTCAGTATGAACCTCGGCGGGAGACTGCGAACTGGACCCCACCCAGGACGGCACCCACGATCATGGCTCTCCCCGCACGACCGGTCCTTCCCCGCCACGGGTGTCGCCCGGGGTACTCGAAGCGGCTGCAAGCGCGGTTTCCCCACCGGCGGCCGGACTCATCCGCCGGCTCCGACTCCGGCTTCCGGCGGGCCGCTGGTCGGGATGACGTCCCTTCGAACGCATAAGATCCCGCCACTGCCGGGCCGAGTACGTTGCCGGACGGGTCGAGGACAGAAAATCCTCCAGGACCGCCCGAAAACGCTCCGGATCGCTGCGGTGCGGGAAATGCCCGGCGTCGGCGAAGATCTCCAGGCGGCTACCCGGCATCGCCGCCTGCAGGATCCGCGCGTGTTCCGGCGGAATCACCGCGTCATGCCCACCCCAGATGATCAAAGAGGGCATTCCGGCGGCGAGGTAACAGCGGTCCAACATCGTGATTGCCTGCCCGTGTCCGTCCACGGACGCTCGCAGCGTCCGGAGGAATGCCGCCCGAGCGGTGTCCACATGCAGGTCTTCCAGGGTGCGCATCAGGTCGTCGACATCCCGGCCCAGATCGGTGCGCAGCCAACGCAACGCCCGGGTCACCGTCCAGCCGATGTGGCGCACGGATGCCGTGGTGAGCAGTGAGAGCACTGGTCCTGAACCCGGAAGCGCCGCGAGGCGTAGCAGTGGATGGATGTCGGAGCGCACCCCGCCGGTGCCTACCAGCACCACCCGCTCACACCGTTCGGGAAACTGATAGGCGAACTGCATGGCCACCCCACCCCCCAGGGAGTGGCCGACCACCGTCACCCGATCGATGCCGAGTACCGTCAAAAGATCACGCATTCCGCAGGCGTATCCGCCAATGGAATAGTCACCGCGGGGCTTGTCCGACCGACCATGGCCGAGGAGATCCGGAGCGATCACCGTTCGGCCACGGGCAAGCAACGGAATGAGGTCGGCCCAGGTCTGCGAGCTGTCGCCGATCCCGTGGATGAGCAGCAACGCCGGGCCGCGCCCAGCGCGGATGTAGGCCCGACGATATCCGTGCACGGTCACGTACCGGGTGGCATAGCGGGAAGTGCCCGGCGGGTGGGCCCGGTCGATCTCCCCGCGATCCGCGGCGCCAGTCATGCCATCCTGACGGTCCGCGGGCATGCCTGCCAGATCATGTGCAACGCGGATACGATTTTCGCGCATAGCCGCCTCCGACCACTCAACCAGGCCGGCCGGCGGACAAAGCAGACAACAAAGCCACTGGTCAGGTCCTGGAACCTCGTCTGCGGCCGGCTGGGACTTTTCATACCTTGACGGTGCGGTTAGCCGGTCAGAACTCGATGTTGCTCATCACGTGCTTGATCCGGGTGTAGTCCTCAAGGCCGTAGACCGATAGATCCTTCCCGTATCCGCTCTTCTTGAAGCCTCCATGCGGCATCTCGGCCACCAACGGAATGTGGGTATTGATCCATACGCAGCCGAAGTCCAGCCGGCGGGCAACCCGCATCGCCCGAGAATGATCTCGCGTCCACACACTGGACGCGAGCCCGTATTCGACCCCGTTCGCCCAGGCAACAGCCTCGTCCTCGGAGCTGAACCGCTGGACCGTCACAACCGGTCCGAAGATCTCATGCTGGATCAGCTCGTCATCCTGGCGCAGGCCCGCGACAACCGTCGCCGGGTAGAAGAACCCCGAGCGGTTCAACGGTGCCCCGCCGGTGAGCACCTGCGCATGCTTCGGCGTGCGATCCACCATCGCGTGGACGCGGCCGAGCTGACCGACGTTGTTCAACGGACCGTAGGCTGCGTCCAGCTCGTCCGGAGCGCCCGTTCTGGTCGCCTGTGCCTGTTCAGTCAGGGCTGCGACAAGATCGTCGTGGACGCCGGGCGCGGTCAGAATCCGGGTGGCGGCGGTGCAGTCCTGACCGGCGTTGAAATAGGCGGCACCCGCGATCCCCGCTGCGGCCGCAGCGACATCGACGTCGTCGAAGACGATGACCGGCGCTTTGCCCCCAAGCTCCAGGTGGACCCGTTTGAGGGTGTCAGCGGCTGCCCGGGCAACGTCCATCCCAGCCCGGACGCTGCCGGTGATCGACGCCATCGCCGGCACCGGGTGAGCGATCAGGGCCCGGCCGGTGTCCCGATCCCCGCATACCACGTTGAGGACGCCCGCGGGAAGGAACTCGGCTGCGATCTCGGCCAACAGCAACGTGCTGACCGGGGTCGTCTCCGACGGCTTGAGCACAACGGTGTTGCCCGCGGCGATCGCCGGCGCGAACTTCCACACCGCCATCATCAGCGGGTAGTTCCAGGGGGTCACCTGCGCGCAGACGCCGACCGGCTCACGACGCACGAAACTTGTGTGCCCGGCCAGATACTCGCCGGCCGAACGTCCGTCAAGCAGCCGAGCGGCACCGGCGAAGAAACGGATCTGGTCCACCGTCGGCGCAATCTCCTCAGCCAGGGTGAGCGCGATCGGTTTCCCGGTGTTCTCACACTCTGCCCGGACGAGATCGTCTGCGCGTTCCTCAATGGCGTCGGCGAGCTTGAGCAGGGCTCTGGCCCGCTCGCTCGGTGTGGTGTCACGCCAGGATTCGAACGCGTCCGACGCCGCGCGCACCGCCACGTCCACATCGGCCGGTCCGGACACGGGTGCCTCGGCGAAGACCGCTGCCGTGGCCGGGTTGACCAGGGGCATCGTTCGTCCGTCGAGAGCGACGACACCGGCGCCGCCGATGAAATTTGTGAGGATCCTGTCCATACACACTCCGCTGACCAGCACGGATGGAACGGGGCTACGCCGCAAGAGGCTGTCTGCTCCTAGGCCCTAGCCGTCGTCGGCGACCACCGGGGCCTGTCTCACTGAAAAGGCCACCAACAAGCAGACTAGACCATCGATTGCGTGCCCGGCAGACGGATCTACCGCGGAAACCACACCGAACCACGCATTCCACGTCATGCCCGCACCCGGCTCACCCGGCTCACCCGGCTCACCCGCTGACCGTCGCGTCCGCGAGGTCGTGGGCCATGGCCGCAAAGGCGGCCAGGTAGCGGTCGACATCGGCGTCGGAGTGCTGCACCGACAGCGTCCACTCCTCCTCCCGGCCTGGCGCCATCAGGACGCCGCGATTAGCGTTGTAGAGCCAGGCGAGCTCCGGCAGAGCCGGGTTCTGGTGCGCCATGAACGACGTATAGTCCCGGATCGGGGCATCGGCGAAGTGCACGCAGCCCTTGGAGCCGATACCGACCGTGTAGCCGGGCAGCTCGTGGCGCCGGAGAATCTCCTCGCAACCGGCGATAAGCCGATCGCCCAAGCGGTCAAGATGGACATACGCGTCCGCAGTGAGGACCTCGAACAGGCTGGCCCGTGCGGCGGCCATGGTCAGCGGGTTGCCGTTGAACGTCCCCACCTGTTTGACCCGGTCGGCGGCGACGACCTCCATGATGTCGGCCGTGGCACCGATGGCCCCGGACGGCAGCCCGCCGCCGAGCGCCTTGGCCAGGGTGACCATGTCCGGGCGCACACCGAACCGTTCGGTCGCTCCCCCGGGCGCCACGCAGAGGCCGGTCTTGACCTCATCAAAAATCAACACCATTCCGTGCCGGCGGGTGATGTCCCGGACGGCCTCCAGATAGCCGGGCTCGGGCAGGATCACACCGAGGTTCATCATGGCCGCTTCCATGATCACACAAGCCGGCGGACGCCCCTGGGCCACCAACGCCTCGATCCGGCGCTCCATGGCCGGGGCATCGTTGAACGGCACCGGCACGGTCAGGTCGACCACCGCCGACGGGATACCTTCGCCATAGGCAAGCGACGCCATGTGATCGGCAGGCCCGATGTCGTCGTAGGGAGTTCCGATCGAGACCATCACATAGTCGTGATGACCGTGGTAGGAGCCGAAGATCTTAATGATCGTCTCACGTCCGGTCACCGCCCGGGCGATCCGGATCGCGTCCATGGTCGCTTCCGACCCCGAGTTGACATAGCGCCACTGCGGGAGCCCGAAACGCCGGGCCAGCTCCTCGCTGACGATCACCGAGTCCTCGGTCGGCATCGCGAAGTGGCTACCCAGCCCGATCCGCTCACGCACGGCGTGAACGATCGCCGGGTGCGCGTGCCCCTGCACCATCGAGCCGAAACCGTTGTGGAAGTCGCAGTACTCGGTTCCGTCCACGTCCCACACCAGCGAACCCCGCCCGTGCGTCAGGTAGATCGGCCAGGGGTCGCGAGCCTGGTAGGACGACGGCACCCCACCGGTCATCGATTGACGTGCCCGGGAGTGCATCGCCCGGGAGCCTGGTGTGCGTTCAGCCAGGCGGCGCTCCTCCCGCTCGGTGAGGGCGCTCGTCCGCTCGGCAGAGCCGGCGGAGCCGACGGGGTCGGCGTGGTCCGCCTGGTCGGCGGGTGAAGCGCCCGCCCTCGACTCAGCTGTCGTTCCGCTCATACTCCCCGCGTCCCTTCCGGTAGCGCTACCGGGACTGCGGCCTGCGGGCGCGCGATCTGACGATCGTCGCGCGCCCTTTGGCCCTCTGGTCAGGTACGGAAAGCGTAGCCCGATCACCTCGTCGCCAAGGGAATCCAAGGAACACGCCAGGACGAGAAATGTCGGCTCCATGCCGACTGTTCCCATTCGCGCAGCCCGAGGCGGACGCATATCCAGCCGCTCTTGGAGTGAGAATGGTTGCGCCACGAGTCAGCGTGGAACGTCCATGAGGGGGGCGGATCACCGTGCACATCACGCCGTCAGAAACCGACGATTCCACCACCGGTGTCGATCGGACCACGGCGCTGCCGCCGCTACTGCACCCGTTCGCGCGCCCGGCTGCGACGCCGGACTCGTTCATCCGCATCGTCTCCGGCAAGGGTGCGCACGTTGTGGACGACTCCGGTCGGCGCTACGTCGACGCCATGGCGAGTCTGTGGTACTGCGCAGCCGGACACGGTCGCGAAGAAATCATCGAAGCGGTGGCGGCGCAACTGCGGCGACTCGACGCCTTCCACCTGTTCGAGCGGTTCACCAACCCGGCGGCCGACGCGCTCGCCGAGCGACTCGCCGCGTTGGCACCCATGCCGGGCGCCCGGGTGTTTCTGACCTGCGGCGGATCGGAAGCGGTGGACACGGCCATGAAGATCGCCCGCCTGGCACACGCAGTCGCCGGCGAACCGGAGCGGTCGATCATCATCAGCCGGTCTCCGAGCTACCACGGCGTCACCTACGGCGGCATGAGCCTGACCGGCCTGCCCGCGAACCGGGCCGGCTTCGGCCCGGGTGTCGGCGACATCATCCGGGTGGACAAGGACGACCTGGATGCCGTGGCAGCGATCATGACGGACAAGCCCCGTCGAGTGGCCGCGGTCATCGCAGAGCCCGTGATCGGGGCGGGCGGTGTGTATCCGCCGCGCCCCGGGTATCTCACGGGCCTGCGGGACCTGTGCGACGCCCACGGCGCGTTCCTGATCCTCGACGAGGTGATCACTGGGTTCGGTCGGCTGGGCAGCTGGTTCGGTGCCCGGCACTTCGGCGTCCGGCCTGACCTCGTGACCTTCGCGAAGGCCGTGACCAGCGGCTACCAGCCCCTCGGCGGAGTACTCATCGGCCCCGCGGTGCACGAGCCGCTACGCCGTCCGGACGTGGTGCTGCGCCACGGCGGCACCTACTCCGGGCATCCGGCGGCATGCGCGGCCGCGCTGGCCAACATCGCCATACTCGAATCCGAAGGGCTGGCAGGCCGGGCGTCGGTGATCGGCGAGCGCCTCGAGACGGGACTACGCGCGGTCGCGACCACGCACGGTCTCCCCGACGTCCGCGGCCACGGCGCGATGTGGGCGGTGGACCTGCCGGGCGGTCTGGCCGCCGCGGAGATCCGCGACCGCATGCTCACCCATGGCGTCATCGTCCGGCCACTCGGTTCCTCGACGTTGGCCTTCTGCCCGCCGCTGGTCATCGACCTCGCCGACGTGGACCTGCTTTCAACCGCTCTCGACGCGGCACTTGTACGGCGGTGAACGCCGCGGCGGGCGACATACCCGATAATGATCAGGTCTGGTAAATCGGCTGGAACAGGGCATTCCACTCGGCGGCCTCCGCCCTGTCCAGAACCCGGTAGCGGTGCAGGCGGGCAAGATCTGCACGGGTGGGAAAGACCAGCGAGCTGTTGGCCGTGGCGGTCAGCTGCGCCCGCTGGTCACCAGTGGCCGCGACCGCGCCCCGCC